>NZ_DALYOQ010000106.1:0-11042 GCF_031974595.1 Pantoea sp. CTOTU46764
ACCTGCGACCAATTGATTAAAAGTCAACTGCTCTACCAACTGAGCTAACGACCCATCTTCAGTGCTGCCGATACTTGTTAAGATATGTCCCGGCAACGGCGGCATATATTACTGATTTAGCGGGAGGGCGCAACCCTTATTTTCCACTAAATGTCTCAATTGCTTACCTTTCATGCTGTAAGACCAGAAATCACACGAAATCCGGTCTTTTAAGCACAAATTACAACCCAGCAAGACGTTTTTGCGCCTGCTTAGCAGAATCACTATTTGGGAATTGTTTGATCACTTGCTGGAAGACAGCCTTGGCTTTCGCCGTGTCGTTCTTCTCTTGCATGATCACGCCAACCTTAAACAGCGCTTCCGGAGCTTTTGGCGATTTCGCGTAATTTTTTACCACAGTGGCAAAATAATAGGCCGAATCGTCTTTTTTACCCTTGTTGTAATACAGCTGACCCAGCCAGTAATTGGCATTCGGCTGATAGGTAGAATCAGGATATTTCTTCACCCAAGCCTGCAGGGCAGTAATCGCCTGATCGTACTGCTTCTTCTCCAGAATCAGCGCAACGGCAGCATTGTAATCCGTGTTGGCATCGCCAGTTTGTGCTGGCGCGGCCGCGCTGGCGCTATCGCTGTTACCGCTATCAGTCGCTGCGGCACCCGCAGCGCCTGCAGCAGCGGCATCCGCACCACCGCCGGCCTGTGCACCGTTACTGCCGGAGCTGAGGCTGTCGATTTGCTGATAGAGCTGCTTCTGGCGCTCAATCACCTGATTAAGCTGATAGCTGTTTTGCTGGATTTGCCCGCGCAGCGAATCGATATCGCTTTGGTTATCGCTCATCTGCTGCTGCAATTGCTGCAGAAGCTGAGCCTGGGCATTAGAGATACGTTCAAGAGTGGTGACGCGGTCTTCGACCGAGCCTGAGCCAACGCTACTGATTGACGCCTGGGCATTAGCAGCCCCCAAAGGGGCCGCTAAACCAACCAGTAACGACAGACTCAACAGATGAAGTCTGAAGTTACTCATCATGATATTTTCTTAGTAAACCAGTACGGCACGACGGTTTTTAGCGTAAGCCGCTTCGTCATGACCCAGTACAGCTGGTTTTTCTTTACCGTAAGATACGATAGACATCTGGTCAGCAGAAACGCCTTTGCCTTGCAGATACATCTTAACGGCGCTTGCACGACGTTCGCCCAGGGCGATGTTGTATTCTGGAGTACCGCGCTCATCCGCATGACCTTCGATGGTCACTTTGTAAGACGGGTTGCCACGCAGGAATGCCGCGTGCTGATCCAGCATCTGAGCGTAGTCAGAAGCCACGTCATACTTGTCCAGACCGAAGTAAACGATGTTGTTCTGCTGCAGCTGCTGCATCTGCAGGCGCGCTTGCTCGTCAGAAGACATGTTACCGTTCTGACCAGCACCGTAAGCACCGTCGTTAGCGCCCATACCAGTCTGATCGTTGTTGTTGTTTTTGTGTGAGCTACATGCAGCTACTGCGATAACCGGCAGAGCCAGCATCAAACCCTTCAGCACTTTGTTCAGTTGCATTTCTTTATCCTATTATTTTGTTTGCCATACATTTTAATCCCCCGCCGTGCAGGGGATCTATGCATCACAGATACGGCGACCAGGCAGGGAATTTGACCTGTCCATCAGTTGCCGGAAGACGCGCTTTGAAACGCCCGTCGGTTGAAACCAACTGCAACACGGAACCCATCCCCTGAGTAGAGCTATAGATTACCATTGTGCCGTTTGGCGCCAGACTCGGCGTTTCATCCAGGAACGTGTCCGTTATTGTTTGAACGGCTCCCGTTACCAGATCCTGTTTGGCGACGTGCTGAGCGCCACCGGCGCTGCTGATCATCACCATAGTTTTGCCGTCGGTTGACACATCCGCATCCTGGTTTTGCGCACCTTCCCAGGTAATACGTTGTGGCGCACCGCCGTTGATACCAACTTTATAAATCTGAGGCGCACCGGCCTGGTCCGAGGTGTAAGCCAGCGTCTGGCTATCCGGGAACCACGTCGGTTCAGTGCTGTTATAACGACCATCCGTCACCTGACGCGTCTGACCTGAAGCCAGATCCATCACGTACAGGTTCAGGCTACCGGTTTTCGACAGCGCGAAGGCCAGTTTAGAACCGTCTGGTGAGAAGGCTGGCGCACCGTTGTGACGCGGATACGAAGCCACCTGACGGATTGCACCGTTGGCCAGCGTCTGCACGACCAGCGCAGATTTGCCGCTTTCGAAGGTCACGTAAGCCACTTTACTGCCATCTGGCGACCAGGCCGGAGACATCAATGGCTGCGGTGAACGGTGAACCACAAACTGGTTGTAGCCATCGTAATCCGACACGCGCAACTCATACGGGAACTGACCGCCATTGGTCTGCACCACATAGGCAATACGGGTGCGGAATGCGCCTTTGATGCCGGTCAGCTTCTCGAACACTTCGTCACTGGCAGTATGCGCCGCATAACGCAGCCACTGTTTAGTCACTTTGTAAGAGTTCTGTGCCAGCCGGTATCCACCAGCTGATAGGCAACTTGATAGCTGCCGTCAGCGTTTGGCGTTACCTGGCCGACCACGACCGCATCAATACCCAATGCGCTCCATGCGGCAGGTTGAACTTCCTGCGCGCTGGCTGGCTGTTGTGGCAGACGTGAACGGTCCAGCGGATTGAATTTACCGCTGTTGCGTAAGTCAGCAGAAACGATCCCGCCGATGTCTTCTGGTGCCGCGCCTGGGCCAGCCCATTGGAACGGAACCACACCAATAGGGCGTGCGGTGTTAACGCCCTGCGTAATTTCAATACGGACTTCTGCATGAAGCATTGCTGCCCACAGCAGTACAAAAAAACCTAAGGTTACACGAAGTGCCTGCTTCATTTTTTCTCCCTTACCTGAACCAGAGGTTCATGATAATTCGCACAGTTCCTGAAAAACACGAGTACTTATAGAGTACGGCGAGCTAACCATAGTTCAACCTGCCGTACGTTACTGCATTATTCTGGTTTGAAACGCATAGGTGCGTTTTTAAACACTTCATACACCGCCTGCGAAGGCGGCTTTGGAATACGCGCCTGCTTCGCGGCAGCGATAGCGGCCTGACACAAGGCTGGGTCGCCGCCTTCCGATTTAACATCAATCAGTAAACCATCTGGTGCCAGCTTGATGCGCAGGTTGCACTCTTTACCTTTATACAAATCCGCATCGTAGAAACGGCTTTGAATTGCGCCAACCACTTGGCCCAGGTAATTGTTGATGTCCGCGCCGGATGCACCCGCTTTCTTCTGATTGCCCTGCCCTGCAGCGCCACCCGACGCAGTACCACTTTTCGGTGCATTCTTACCAGAAGACAAACCACCTAACAGATCGTCAACGGCGTTTGCGTTCTTCGCAGCTTCCGCGGCGGCTTTTTTGGCATCAGCAGCGGCTTTCGCTTTTGCATCCGCCTTGGCCTTCGCAGCTGCATCGGCCTTGGCTTTCGCCTCGGCAGCAGCCTTTTCTTTCGCTTCTGCAGCGGCTTTTTCTTTCGCCTCAGCAGCCGCTTGCTCTTTAGCTTCTTTCGCTTCCTGAGCCGCTTTCGCCTTTGCATCGGCAGCAGCCTGAGCTTTGGCTTCAGCATCCGCTTTGGCTTTCGATTCTGCGGCCGCTTTTGCCTGCTGCGCCGCTTTCTCTTTGGCCGCTTCAGCAGCGGCAGCTTTGGCTTCCGCGTCCGCTTTCTTCTTCGCGTCAGCTGCGGCTTGCTTAGCTTCTTCTGCCGCTTTGGCTTTGGCGTCGGCGGCTGCTTTTGCCTGCGCATCGGCTTCCGCTTTGGCATCCGCCTTGGCTTTCGCTGCAGCGGCTTCGGCCGTTTTCTGCTGTTCCTGCGCCTGCTTAGCGGCGGCTTCAGCGGCTTTCTGCTGATCAGCCTGCTGCTTCGCCTGTTCTTTGGCTTCCTGTTGGGCCTGCAAGCGCTCTTTTTCCATCTCTTTCAGGCGCTGCTGCTCAGCAGCTTGTTTCTGCTGTAACTCTTCGGCCTGCTGCTGCGACTGTTTCTGACGCTGCTGCTCGGCGCGTTGGCTGTCTCGTTGCTGATTCTGCTGGCGGTTATACTGCTCAACCACGGCGCCGGAATCGACCATCACTGCGTCAATATCACTGCCACCGCCACCACCGCTGGATTCGATTTTTTCGTTAAACGAGCTCCAAATCAGTAAGGCGATCAGCACGATGTGCAGAATCACCGAAACGATTATTGCGCGTTTTAACTTGTCGTTCTGCTCGGTTGCCTTCGACACACTCGGTTCCCAAAAACGGTTCGCTTTAAATCGGCTGCGTCATCAAACCGACAGATTTCACGCCTGCCTGATGTAACAGGTTCAGCGCCTTGATGATTTCGTCGTAAGGGACGTCTTTCGCACCGCCGATCAGGAAGACCGTTTTCGGATTGGCTTCAATCCGGCGCTGCGCTTCGCTCACCACCTGCTCCGGCGGCAACTGCGTCATACGATCGTGATCCACCACCAGGCTGTACTGGCCAACACCAGACACTTCAACAATCACCGGTGGATTATCATCAGTTGAGACGGTTTTGGAATCTGTCGCATCCGGCAGATCCACTTCCACGCTCTGGGTAATAATCGGCGCGGTTGCCATAAAGATGAGCAGCAACACCAACAGCACGTCCAGCAGTGGAACAATGTTGATTTCCGACTTAAGGTCGCGTTTACCGCGACCACGGGTTCTGGCCATCGTAAACCTCGACTTACTTCGTGTTTTCGGTGGAGAAAGCCTGACGATGCAGGATAGCCGTGAACTCTTCCATGAAGTTGTCGTAGCCCTGTTCCAGCTTGTTAACGCGCTGGTTCAGACGGTTGTACGCCATAACGGCAGGAATGGCCGCAAACAGACCGATTGCGGTCGCGATCAACGCTTCGGCAATACCCGGAGCAACCATCTGCAGCGTGGCCTGTTTTACCGCACCGAGGGCGATAAAGGCGTGCATGATCCCCCACACCGTACCAAACAGACCGATATACGGGCTGATGGAGCCAACGGTGCCAAGGAAAGGAATGTGAGTTTCCAGCGTTTCCAGTTCACGATTGAAGGAGATACGCATCGCACGGCTCGCGCCCTCTACAACCGCTTCCGGCGCATGGTTGTTAGCACGGTGCAAGCGCGCAAACTCTTTGAAACCCGAATAGAAAATTTGCTCAGATCCGCTCAATTCGTCGCGGCGTCCCTGGCTTTCCTGATACAGGCGTGACAGCTCGATACCCGACCAGAACTTATCTTCAAAGGCTTCGGCTTCGCGCCCCGCCGCATTCAAAATGCGCGTACGCTGAATAATGATCGCCCATGAGGCAATAGAAAAGCCGATCAAAATCAACATGATAAGTTTGACCAGAAGGCTCGCCTTCAGGAACAAATCAAGAACATTCATGTCAGTCACTGCTTAAACTCCGCGACAATAGACTTGGGAAGCGCAATTGGCTTCATTAGATGTGGGTTGATGCAGGCAATCAGGACTTCTGCTTCATTTAGCACTTTGCCTTCTGCATTCACGATACGCTGCGAGAACGTCATCGTTACACGCGTCATTGAGGTCACTTCGGTTTGAATTTCCAAAAGATCGTCCAGACGTGCAGCCGCAACAAAATCGATCGTCATGCGTCGTACCACAAAAGCCACCTGCTCTTCCAACAGGACCTGCTGATTGAAATGGTGCTGGCGCAACATTTCGGTACGTGCTCGTTCATAGAAAGCAAGATAACTGGCGTGGTAAACCACACCACCGGCATCGGTGTCTTCGTAATAGACACGAACCGGCCAGCGAAACAGCGTAGTACTCACTCTACATCCCGGTCTCATTTTAAACGTTGCTACTATACGCAAGTGAGATCGGCTTGGGAATGGTCCGCCAGAGCCAAGCGAAAATAATTATCACAGGTTAACAACTGGAAGGATTTATAGGATGTTTCTTGACCGGACGCTGACAAAACCTCACGTCAGCGCCTGAAAATGCAGCGTTTTTAAGTCCTGAGCCTGGACTTAATGGTAGAACCAGAAAATTCCCACGATTAACACCAACATTGCCGGCAGCGGAGAAAACAGCGCTTGCCAGCGCAGGCGCTGCGGGCGGAAGCCGGTGCCGTGAATCACGCCGGTGCAAACGGCCCAAATCAGCAGCATTCCATGCCATATCGCTAAATCACTGGTACGCGCGGCAAAGCGCGTTGGCTGCCAAATCACACAGCCTGCCAGCCACAACGCGAGGATTAGCGAAAGGGCCCGAAGTGGGCCCTTGTCCATCAGACGATACAGCGTCTGAATCAGTGTGCGCATCAGACTTGCTCGTCCTTGGCGCTGCTCTCTTCAACATGCTCCAGTGCCAGCGCCGTAATCACACCGAACGCACAGGCCAGCAAGGTGCCAAGAATCCAGGCAAAATACCACATGCTCAATCTCCTTAATCAGTACAGGGAGTGCGTATTGCTCTCAATGTGTTCTTTGGTGATACGGCCAAACATCTTGTAATAACACCAGGCGGTGTACGCCAGGATAATCGGTACAAAGATGATGGCGGCAATGGTCATCACTTTCAGCGTCAGCAGGCTAGAGGTGGCATCCCACATCGTCAGGCTGATGCCTGGCACGGTGCTGGATGGCATGATGAACGGGAACATCGCAATCCCGGCCGTCATGATCACGCACGCTAAGGTCAGTGAAGAAGAGATAAACGCCAGAGCGCCCTTCTCGATACGCGAAAAGAGAATGGTCAGCAGCGGTAGCACCACGCCCAACAGCGGGAACAGCGACAACACTGGCATCTGCTCGAAGTTCACCATCCATGCGCCCGCTTCACGCACCACATCTTTACCCAACGGGTTGGATGCGGCGTGATGATCGATAACGCTTTTCAGCACATAACCATCAATGCCGTATTTCACCCACACACCGGCAAGGATGAAGCACACCATCATCACCAGCGCCGAGATTTGTGCGGTGCTGCGGCTGCGGACGTGCAACTCACCAGCGGTACGCATCTGCAGATAAGTTGCGCCCTGCGTCAGAATCATCGCCACACTCACCACGCCGGCCAGCAAGCCAAACGGATTCAGCAGCTGGAAGAAGTTGCCGGTATAGAAGAGGCGCAGATATTCGTCAGCATGGAACGGCACGCCTTGCAGCAGGTTGCCGAATGCCACACCAATTACCAGCGGCGGGACAAAGCTGCCGATGAAAATGCCCCAATCCCACATGCCACGCCAGCGCATATCTTCAATCTTCGAACGGTAATCAAAACCCACCGGACGGAAGAACAGTGAAGCCAGCACCAGAATCATTGCCACATAGAAGCCGGAGAACGCAGCCGCATACACCATTGGCCAGGCGGCGAACAGCGCGCCACCGGCGGTGATCAGCCAAACCTGGTTGCCGTCCCAGTGCGGCGCAATGCTGTTAATCATGATGCGACGTTCGGTATCGGTGCGTCCGAGAATGCGGGTCAGCATACCGACGCCCATATCAAAGCCATCGGTGACCGCAAAACCAATCAGCAACACGCCAATCAGCAGCCACCAGACAAAGCGCAATACTTCGTAATCAAACATGGTTGCTCTCCTTATCCACGCGCCGGCTGAGATGATGTCTTCAGCGTTTCATGATGATAGCGGCCGGTTTTCAGGCTGCTTGGACCGAGGCGCGCGAACTTGAACATCAGGTACATTTCCGCCACGAGGAACAAAGTGTAGAGACCGCAAATCAGCGTCATTGAGAACAGCAGATCGCCGACGGTCAATGAGGAGTTAGCGACTGCGGTTGGCAGCACTTCACCAATTGCCCACGGCTGACGACCATACTCGGCAACGAACCAACCCGCTTCAATCGCAATCCATGGCAATGGAATGCCATACAACGCGGCTTTCAGTAACCAGCGCGACTTACCGATGCGGTTACGAATCACGCTCCAGAAGGAGAGTGCAATGATGCCCAGCATCAGCACGCCGCCCAGCACCATGATGCGGAAGGCGAAGTACAGCGGTGCTACGCGTGGGATTGAGTCTTTCGTGGCTTTCTGAATCTGTTCTTCGCTGGCGTTAGCCACATCCGGTGTATAGCGCTTCAGCAGCAGGCCATAACCCAGATCCTTTTTGCTGGCTTCAAACTGGCTGCGCACAGCAGGATCTTTACTACCACCACGCAGTTCGTTCAGCAGCGCGTAGGCTTTCATGCCGTTACGAATACGCACTTCATGCTGCGCCAGCAGATCTTTCAAACCGGTCACGGGCGTATCAACAGAACGCGTAGCGATCAAACCGAGCAGATACGGAATCTGAATCGCATATTTGTTTTCCTGCGTTTCCTGGTCCGGAATACCAAACAGCGTAAACGCAGCTGGAGCCGGTTGGGTTTCCCATTCTGCTTCAATCGCCGCCAGTTTGGTTTTCTGCACGTCGCCGATTTCATAACCAGATTCGTCACCCAGCACGATCACCGACAAAATCGCCGCCATACCGAAGCTGGCTGCGATTGCAAAGGAGCGTTTAGCGAAAGCAATATCGCGCCCTTTCAGCAGATACCATGCGCTGATACCCAGGATGAACATCGCACCTGTGGTGTAGCCAGCGGCCACGGTATGCACAAACTTCACCTGCGCAACCGGGTTTAGCACCAGCTCGGAGAAGCTCAGCATCTCCATACGCATGGTTTCAAAATTGAACTCGGAAGCAATCGGGTTTTGCATCCAGCCGTTCGCCACCAGAATCCACAGCGCGGACATATTGGAACCGAGCGCCACCAGCCAGGTCACCGCAAGGTGTTGCACCTTGCCCAGACGATCCCAGCCGAAGAAGAACAGGCCAACAAAGGTGGATTCGAGGAAGAACGCCATTAAGCCTTCAATGGCGAGCGGCGCACCGAAGATATCGCCGACGTAATGTGAGTAATATGACCAGTTGGTACCGAACTGGAATTCCATGGTCAGGCCGGTAGCCACGCCAAGCGCAAAGTTGATACCAAACAACTTGCCCCAGAACTTAGTCATATCTTTATAAATTTGTTTCCCCGTCAGGACATATACGGTTTCCATGATCGCCAATAAAAACGCCATACCCAGCGTTAATGGCACGAACAGGAAATGGTACATCGCCGTCAGGGCAAACTGTAAACGCGACAGCTCGACAATATCTAACATGATGACTCCTTGCTCCTCGCATGAACTTCCCCTGCGGATGACAACGGCAAACAACAGACATTGACGCGCAGAATAAGATTCAGGAACGACTGATTATTGATTCCAGTTTTGTTACTGATAGAACAGAGAAAGCTGTTGCCCGAAGATGGCGAGTAACAGTGATAAAATTCCCTTAAAAACCGATCCTTTCAGTCAATTTTAAGCAGGAGTGGAATGAGGAGGCGGCAGAATTGATATAACAACGCCTGGCACAAACTCCCGAAAAATTATGACGAAGACTGAATTGATGCAGCGCAATTTATACCGGTTAGTCGCTGTTTTGCTAGCGGTAAAGTTTCCTATAACACGCTATTTATTGATCTGGATTAAGACTATAAATTTCCAGATATGTAGTGTTAGTGTGGTTGTTAATTAGATGTCAAAACATCGTCTTATAATTAAGAATATAATTACCTTTTCCGCAATTATTTAACCTCGTTCTGGAAAGTCGTGCGCCAATTGTTTGAAGAAGATCCAGTGATTTTTCCCTTCTTTACCCTGAGGACAGAGTAAGCATAGCCGCTGTTCTTGAAACCGTTGCGCTTTTTGCCCCTGTTTTCGGCGGGTTATTACCCAAAAAAAAGCCACCCGAAGGTGGCTTTTCAATATCCGTCAATACTGGCTTATTTGATTGGCAGAATCGCTTTAACCGCGTCACCAATGTCTGCCAGGCTGCGTACGGTTTTCACACCAGCCGCTTCCAGCGCAGCAAATTTCTCATCAGCAGTACCTTTACCACCGGCAATGATGGCGCCTGCGTGGCCCATACGTTTGCCTTTCGGTGCAGTCACACCCGCGATGTAGCCGACAACCGGCTTGGTCACGTGCGCTTTGATGTAGGCTGCTGCTTCTTCTTCCGCACTACCACCGATCTCACCGATCATCACGATCGCTTCGGTCTGTGGATCTTCCTGGAACAGTTTCAGGATGTCGATGAAGTTAGATCCTGGGATCGGGTCGCCACCGATACCTACGCAGGTAGACTGGCCGTAGCCGATGTCCGTGGTCTGCTTAACGGCTTCATAAGTCAGCGTACCTGAACGCGATACGATACCGACGCGGCCTGGCTGGTGAATGTGGCCCGGCATGATACCGATCTTACATTCGCCTGGGGTGATCACGCCTGGGCAGTTCGGGCCGATCATGCGTACGCCAGCTTCATCTAGCTTCACTTTCACGGTCAGCATATCCAGCGTTGGGATACCTTCGGTGATGGTGATGATCAGTTTGATACCCGCATCGATCGCTTCCAGAATACCGTCTTTGCAGAACGGCGCTGGAACGTAGATAACCGTGGCGGTTGCGCCAGTCGCTTCTACTGCTTCACGCACGGTGTTGAACACCGGCAGGCCGAGATGCGTGGTGCCGCCTTTGCCTGGCGTGACACCGCCAACCAGCTGCGTACCATAGGCCAGCGCCTGCTCAGAGTGGAACGTCCCTTGACCACCGGTGAAACCCTGGCAAATGACTTTGGTGTTTTTGTCGATCAAAATGGACATTATTTACCCTCCGCTGCAGCTACAACACGCTGTGCAGCGTCTGTCAGGCTGGTTGCTGCAATGATGTTCAGACCGCTGTCCGCCAGTTTCTTAGCGCCCAGCTCGGCGTTGTTACCTTCCAGACGTACCACAACTGGCACGTTTACACCCACTTCTGCCACTGCACCGATGATGCCGTCTGCGATCAGGTCGCAACGCACGATGCCGCCGAAGATGTTAACGAACACGGCTTTTACCGCATCGTCAGACAGGATGATTTTGAAGGCTTCGGTCACGCGCTCTTTGGTTGCGCCGCCGCCCACATCGAGGAAGTTTGCCG
>NZ_DALYOQ010000107.1:0-10510 GCF_031974595.1 Pantoea sp. CTOTU46764
CGTGCCGGTGGTTACACTCGTATTCTGAAGTGTGGCTTCCGTGCTGGTGACAACGCTCCGATGGCTTACATCGAGCTGGTTGATCGTCCAGAAGCTCAAGCAGAAGCTACTGCAGAGTAATTTGCAGTATCGTAGAAAACCCGCTTCGGCGGGTTTTTTATTGTCCGTATTTCCTTCCCATTTACTCCCCTTTCGCTATGCTGATGGCAGATACACCGTCAGGAGCGTTCTTATGTGGCTAATTGATCAACTTGTTGAGCAGCACATCCGTGAAGCTCAGGAAAAAGGTGAACTGAGTAATCTGCCCGGCGAAGGCGCGCCTTTAATCATAGATGATGACAGCGGAGTGCCGGTTGAACTGCGCACGGCATATCGTCTGTTGAAAAACTCTGGTTACTTACCCCCGGAACTTGAAATGCGTCGTGAAGCATTGGCGCTAAACGATCTGCTACGGGAACTTGATCCTGATGATGGCAAGGCGCGAGAATTATCGAAACGCTTAGCGCTATTAGAAATAAAACTCCAGCAAGCCGGAATCAGCACCGAATTTTTGCGCGGCGATTACAGCGATACCATCCATCATCATTTTCAGCGGGAGAAATAGCATGTACCGTATTGGCCAGCTGGCAAAATTGGCGGATGTTACGCCAGATACCATCCGTTTTTATGAAAAACAGCAGATGATGAATCACGAGGTACGCACTGAGGGCGGCTTTCGCCTTTATAGTGAAGATGATTTACAGCGGCTGCGTTTTATTCGCTATGGTCGCCAACTCGGCTTCAGCTTAGAATCAATCCGGGGCTTATTGTCGATCCGCGTCGATCCTGAACATCACACTTGTCAGGAATCCAAAGCAATTGTGGCGAAGCGTTTGGATGAAGTGAACGGCATGATCGCTGAACTGCAGACGATCCAGCGTTCATTGCATCGTTTGGCTGACACCTGCTGCGGCGACGTGCATAGCAGCGCCTGCTGTTCAATTTTGGAAGCTCTGGAAAAAGGTGAGGAGCCGCAGCCTGAAATGTGTTGTAGCAAGGATTGAATTTTGCGCTGGAAGGAATATAGTTGCGCCGTTAATAACCGGAGGACGAGATGACCCGCTATCAGCACCAAAAAGGTAAAATCAACAACAATGCACTTGAAGCATTATTACATGATCCACTGTTTAGGCAGCGCGTTGAGAAGAACCAGAAAGGAAAAGGCAGCTATCAACGTAAAAACAAACACGCAAAAGGACGTAACTGGGAGGCCAGTGATAAGCAGAAAAGTTTATCACTGGCCTTCTTCTTTAGAGACAAAAAAGCCGCCTCATTTGGGCGGCTTTTTCATCATAATTTATCGTGATTTTGTTGTTTTAACAGGTCACGGATTTCAGTAAGCAGTAACTCTTCATTTGTTGGCTTAGGTGCCGCTTTCTCAACTTCTTTTTTCTGATACAGCTTATTCATTACTTTAATTGCGAGGAAGATCGCGAAGGCAACAATAACGAAATCAAACACTGTCTGAATAAAGTTACCGTACTCCATCACTACGGCAGGAATATCACCTTCTGCTGGCTTTAGTACCCACTTGAACTGTTTGAAATCGACGCCACCAATCAGCAAGCCAAGTGGCGGCATGATGATATTGGCAACCAGTGAAGAAACAATCTTACCAAAAGCGGCACCGATGATGACACCGACTGCCAGGTCAACCACGTTTCCACGCATTGCAAAATCACGAAACTCTTTGAATAAACTCATTGTTATCTCCTTGCCTTGGCCAATGGCTAAAGTCTAACAAACCTTTGTGCAATTGCCATTAGAACAATGGATTAAGCAAAATTTTCACGGCGGGCCTTTGCCCGCAGCTTTTACAGGAAGAATGGGCTTGGCTGGAATAGGCGCTCAACATCGGGTACAAACTTCTTATCCGTCAGGAACATAATTACGTGATCGCCCTGTTCAACACGCACGTTATCATTGGCGATAATTACTTCATCACCGCGCACTACAGCACCGATAATGGTTCCCGGCGGCAGCTTAATATCTTCTATTAGGCGTCCAACCACGCGAGAAGTTGTTTCATCGCCATGTGCGATAGCTTCAATGGCTTCTGCAATACCGCGACGCAACGAAGAAACGCCAACGATATCTGCTTTACGTACGTGGCTAAGCAGCGCCGAGATGGTGGCTTGTTGTGGCGAGATCGCAATGTCGATCACGCTGCCTTGAACAAGATCGACATAGGCGCGGCGCTGGATCAGCACCATCACTTTCTTAGCGCCCATTTTCTTGGCCAGCATGGCCGACATAATATTAGCTTCATCATCGTTAGTGACCGCAATGAAGAGATCCACCTGATCGACATGCTCTTCGGCCAGCAATTCCTGATCCGAAGCATCGCCGTAAAACACGATGGTATCGTGTAATCGTTCGGCCAGTTCCGCCGCACGCTGTTGATTACGTTCAATCAATTTCACGCTGTACTGTTTTTCGAGGCGCTGCGCCAATCCAAAGCCGATATTGCCGCCACCAACCAGCATGATGCGCTTATACGGTTTTTCCAGACGCTGCATCTCACTCATCACCGCGCGAATATGCTGGCTCGCGGCAATGAAGAACACTTCATCGCCAGCTTCCACAATCGTAGAACCCTGCGGCCGAATTGGGCGATCCTGACGAAAAATCGCCGCGACTCGCGTATCAATATGCGGCATATGTTCCCGCATGATCGACAAAGGATTTCCGACCAGCGGGCCGCCATAATAGGCTTTTACCACCGCGAGGCTCACTTTGCCTTCGGCAAAATTCACCACCTGAAGTGCGCCAGGATACTGAATCAAACGGTAGATATTGTCGATCACCAACTGCTCAGGAGAGATCAGATGATCAATCGGCACGGCTTCCGGTACAAACAGCTTTTCAGCATCACGTAAGTATTCAGCGGCGCGAATACGCGCGATACGATTGGGCGTATTGAAAAGCGAATACGCAATCTGACAAGCCACCATGTTGGTTTCATCGGAGTTGGTTACCGCCACCAACATATCCGCATCTTCAGCACCGGCTTCACGCAAAATACGCGGATGGGATCCGTGGCCATGCACTACGCGCAGATCAAATTTGTCCTGCAACACGCGCAAACGCGTGGCATCGCTGTCGACCACGGTAATATCGTTATTTTCCCCGACCAGATTTTCTGCCAGGGTTCCGCCGACCTGGCCGGCGCCGAGGATAATAATTTTCATGGCTTAGATGCTCTTGTCAGCGTGCGCAGCACTATTTTTTCATCAGCTTAGCGTAGAAGAAGCCGTCGCCGCCATCGATGGTCGGGAAAACCTGCCAGCCATTATCCTGGCCCTGTGGCAACGTCTCAGCCACGGCGTCGATGTGCGCTGCCAAAAAGGCGCTGATTTGGTTGTGGTTCTCTTCCGGCAATATTGAGCAGGTGGCATAAATCATCGTGCCGCCAGATTTTAGTCGCGGCCAAACGGCCTCAAGAATTTCACGCTGCAGATTCGCGAGCTCAGGAATATCACGATCGCGACGCAGCCACTTGATGTCTGGATGACGACGAATTACACCTGTGGCAGAGCAGGGCGCATCGAGCAGGATGCGATCAAACTGCATATCACCGCACCATTCTGCCGGTGTACGGCCATCGCCCTGACGCACTTCAGCCTGCATGCCTAAGCGCTGCAAGTTCTCATGCACGCGGAGCAGGCGTTGCGGGTCAACATCGACCGCTAATACTTTGGCCTGCGGGGCGATTTCGAGGATATGCGTGGTTTTACCACCTGGAGCAGCACAGAGATCGAGAATAGTTTCCCCGTCTTTTGGCTCCAGCAGCAGCGCGCAACGTTGTGCAGAAAGATCCTGCACCGTCACCCAACCTTGATCGAAACCCGGCAGCTGGCTGACTGGAGTGGGTGATTCCAGTCGCAGTGCATCTTGTGCATCGCCAGGAAAAGCAACTTTCTCTTCTGCCTGCAGTAGCGCCAGCCAGGCATCGCGACTGTGATGCTGGCGATTGACGCGCAGCCACATCGGTGGTCGCTGATTGTTAGCTTCAACAATCTGTTGCCACTGTTCTGGCCATGCCGCTTGCAGACGTTTCAGCAACCAGCCTGGATGCCAGTAACGTTGCGAGCCCTGATCGACTTCGGCTAACAGCGCTTCTTGCTGGCGCAGGAACTGGCGTAACACGCCGTTTAACAGGCCTTTCAAAGCCGTACGCTTCAGCACTTCAGCACCTGCTACGGTTTCTGCCAGTGCAGCATGGGCTGGTACGCGGGTATAAAGCAGCTGATAAAGGCCAACCATCAACAGGTAATGCAATACTCGCTGCTTACCGGTTAAGGTGCGCTCCATCAATTTGCCGATTAAGGCTTCCAGCTGCGGCAGCGTGCGCATCACACCAAAACAGAGCTCTTGCAGTAACGCGCCATCTTTATCGGATAAGGTCTTTTGCGCGCCCGGCAAAATGGCACTTAGCGATTCGCCTTTGTCCACAACGCGTTCAATGAGTTGCGCGGCCAGGCTGCGCAAGTTGGTAGCTTTTTTCATGTTATTTCATCAAACAAAAAGCCCGGTCAAACCGGGCTTGGAAGATCAGGCCAGAACGGTTCCAGGTACGAACCATTCGCGGCGCGAATTGAGCAGGTCCTGAGCGGACATGGCTTTTTTACCGGCAGGTTGCAGCGATACCAGATTCAGCACACCATCGGCCGTTGCAATCTGAATGCCTTGTTTATCAGCATGAACGATTTCACCGGGTTGTTTGTTCTGATGCGGCAAAACCGTTGCCTGCCACACTTTTACCGGTTGTTCTTCAATCATGAAATAGCTCATTGGCCATGGATTGAAGGCACGAATACAACGTTCCAACTGCGCTGCTGAAAGTGACCAATCGAGTCGTGCTTCTTCTTTACTCAGCTTCTCGGCATAAGAGACCAGCGCTTCATCCTGAACTTCTGGCTTAGCATTACCACTTGCCAGCAGATCCAGCGTTAACATCATGCCTTGTGGACCGAGTTGCGCCAGCTTCTCATACAGCGAAGCGCTGGTGTCTTCCGCCGTAATTGGGCAGGAGAGTTTATGCAGCATGTCGCCGGTATCAAGGCCAACATCCATCTGCATAATGGTGACACCGGTTTCGCTATCGCCGGCCCAGAGAGAGCGTTGGATGGGTGCCGCACCGCGCCAGCGAGGCAGCAGCGAACCATGCACATTAATACAACCCAGGCGCGGCATCACCAGTACGGCTTTCGGCAGGATCAAGCCATAAGCGACCACCACCATGATATCGGCCTGTAGATCGGCAACCAGATGCTGGTTCTCTTCAGGCTTCAGGGATTTCGGCTGAAATACGGGGATATCGTGCGCCTGTGCCAGGATTTTGACTGGGCTTGGCGTAAGCTTGTTTCCGCGTCCAGCTGGACGATCGGGCTGGGTAAAGACGCCAACAACCTGATGCTCAGAAGCAAGCAGCGCGTCTAAATGACGCGCTGCAAAGTCAGGTGTACCGGCAAAGATAATTTTGAGCGGTGCAGACACAGTTTAACCTTCTATTAGCACTTAATCTTCGCGTGCGTTAAGGCGGGCCAATTTTTCCAGCTTCTGTTTGATACGCTGACGTTTCAGTGGCGACAGATAATCGATGAAAAGTTTGCCATCGAGATGATCGATTTCATGCTGGATACAAATCGCCAGCAGACCGTCGGTTTCCAGCTCAAAGCTTTTGCCGTCGCGATCCTGCGCACGCACTTTTACCCACTCTGCGCGCGGCACAAATGCACGTTGTTCAGGGATGGAAAGGCAGCCTTCTTCAATACCGGTTTCACCGCTTTTTTCCAGCAGTTCCGGATTGATCAGCACCAAACGCTCGTCACGGTTTTCTGAAACATCAATAACAATGATGCGCTGATGAATATCGACCTGAGTCGCGGCTAAGCCAATACCTTCTTCGGCGTACATGGTTTCAAACATGTCGTCGACAATACGCTGAACGTCTGCGTTTACGGTTGCCACCGGCGCAGCGATTTTGCGAAGGCGATCATCAGGGAAATGTAATACCTGCAAAACTGACATAAATATCCAGATCTGTATGCGTTAAAGAAAAGATTACTGCCTCATATTGTAGACTTTTTGATGCCTGATTGACAGCATTGCACCGCATGATAGCGCGGCTGACAGGGAGTGCAGCATGGAGAGAATTGAATGGATGCTTAGGCTGGCAAATGTGAAAGGCTTAAGCGGTCCGGTTGTCAGACATTTAGCTCATGCATTGCAGAGTAATGCTCAGGTTGATGACGATCTTTTACAGGATCAGGGATTAAACGAAACACAGCGACAACAGTTTAAAGTGCTGTGTCCACGCCAGTTAGAACGAACGCGTCTGTGGCTGGAGGATGAACAGCATCAGCTAGTTTCCTTTATCGATGAGCATTATCCCTCGGCGTTAGCGGAAATTAGTCGACGTCCCTCATTGTTGTATGTCGCTGGAAATTTGGATGTCTTGCAGACGCCTCAACTCGGTGTCGTGGGCAGCCGTCATTGCACGCATTATGGTAAGCAATGGGGAAGCTGGTTTACTCAGCAATTGGCGCTGAGTGGATTGACCATCACCAGCGGTCTGGCGCGCGGAATTGATGGCGTGGCGCATCGGGCCGCGCTAGAAGTGCAAGGTAAAACTGTGGCAGTGTTAGGTAGCGGACTACAGCATATTTACCCTAAAAGTCATCAAGCACTGGCACGCGAGATCATCACTGGCGGTGGCGCACTGATCTCGGAATTCCCCCTTGATACGGCACCGCATGCGGTGAATTTTCCCCGGCGTAATCGCATCATCAGTGGTTTAAGCCTTGGCGTATTGGTGATTGAGGCCACGCTGAAAAGCGGTTCGCTAGTGACGGCACGCTACGCTTTGGAACAAAATCGTAACGTTTATGCGTTACCCGGCGCGTTAGGCAATCCCGGCAGTGAAGGAACGCACTGGCTTATCCAGCAAGGCGCGCTGCTGGTGGCGCATCCCAACAATATCCTTGAAGATTTACATTCAACACTGCAATGGTTGCCTGATAGCAGTTCAGAAACAATATATTCACAACACAGTGACGATGTGCCATTGCCATTTGCAACTGTGTTGGCTAACGTAGGTGATGAGGTTACACCTGTTGACGTCGTCGCTGAACGTGCCGGCCAACCTGTGCCAGTTATCGCAGCTCACCTGCTGGAGCTGGAGTTAGCAGGATGGATCGCAGCTGTACCCGGCGGCTATGTCCGATTGAGGAGGGCATGCCATGTTCGACGTACTTATGTACTTGTTTGAGACGTATATCCACAACGAAGCTGAAATGCGCGTTGATCAGGATAAATTGACCGATGATTTAACCGATGCCGGTTTTCATCGTGAAGATATCTACAATGCGTTGAATTGGCTTGAACGGTTAGCGGATTATCAGGAAGGCTTGGTTGCGCCTGTACTCATGGCAAACGATCCGCTCTCAATGCGAATCTACACTGAAGAGGAAAACCAGCGCTTAGATGCAGAGTGTCGCGGTTTTATTTTGTTCCTGGAACAGGTCCAGGTGCTGAATATGGAAACGCGCGAAATGGTCATCGAACGTGTAATGGCCCTTGATACCCTCGAATTCGATCTTGAAGATCTCAAATGGGTGGTGTTGATGGTGCTGTTTAACATCCCAGGATGTGAAAACGCCTATCAGCAAATGGAAGAACTGTTATTCGACGTCAATGAAGGTATGCTGCATTAATAATCTTCGATTGATGCAACCGGTAATATGAGTAAATCAGCACTATTCTCCGTGCCTAAACACGATCCCTGCCCCGCTTGCGGGGCAGAATTAGTTATACGTTCTGGCAAACACGGCCCTTTTCTGGGGTGTGTGAATTATCCCACCTGCGATTACATCCGCCCGCTGAAAAGTCAGGGAGATGGTCATGTCGTTAAAGTACTGGAAGGCCATTCGTGCCCTCAGTGTGGCGCAGACAAAGTTCTGCGTCAGGGACGATTTGGCATGTTCGTGGGTTGCAGTCATTATCCGGAATGTGATTACACCGAAACCATCGATAAGCCAGATGAAACAGCTATCGCCTGTCCGCAATGTCAGAACGGTAAACTGGTACAACGGCGCTCGCGCTATGGCAAAACCTTCTACTCCTGCGATCGCTATCCAGATTGTCAGTTTGCCCTTAACGCAGCGCCGGTTGAAGGCGTTTGCCCGCATTGCCAGTTCCCATTATTAATAGAGAAGAAAACCGCACAAGGCATGAAGCGCTTCTGCGCCAGCAAACGCTGCGGTAAGCCTATCGTCCAGGACGAATCATCATCATGAAGCCAAGTCAGTATTCAGCGGGTAGTCTCGATTATTGCATTGAGAAACTACAGCAACAGGAAGTTATCGCCTATCCAACCGAAGCCGTGTTTGGATTGGGCTGCGATCCCGACAGTGAAGAAGCCGTAATGGCGCTTTTGGCGCTCAAGCAGCGTCCAGTCGAGAAGGGACTCATTTTGATTGCAGCCGATTACGCGCAGCTGGAACCTTATATCGCGGATCGTGAACTCTCGGTGCTGCAGCGCGAACGTATGTTTGAAAGTTGGCCTGGCCCGGTAACCTATGTGGTGCCCGCCTCGCCACATACGCCGCGCTGGTTAACCGGGCGTTTTGACTCTCTGGCCATCCGCGTTAGCGATCATCCGCACGTACAGGCTTTGTGTCGTGGTTTTGGTAAACCTCTGGTTTCGACCAGCGCCAATCTTTCCGGCCAACTGCCATGCCGTAATGCGCAAGAGGTTGCTCAGCAATTTGGTCCGCAGTTCCCGGTCATGCATGCTGAAACAGGTGGGCGACTGAATCCTTCTGAAATCCGCGACGTTATTAGCGGTGAACTTATTCGTCAGGGCTAATTCATGGAAAATTTTGCCGTTTTTGGTCATCCCATTGCGCATAGTAAATCTCCTTTCATTCACCGCCTGTTCGCTGAGCAAACTGGCATTGAGCATCAATATGGCAAGGAGTGCGCGCCACTTGAGGGATTTCCACAGTCGGTTGCGGATTTCTTTGCGCAAGGCGGTAAAGGTGCCAATGTCACACTGCCTTTTAAACAGCAGGCGTGGGAATTTGCCGATGAGCTCAGTGAGCGCGCGGCATTATCTGGTGCGGTTAATACCTTAAAGAAAGATGCGCAGGGCAAGATCTTCGGCGATAACACGGATGGCATCGGTTTGCTCAGCGATCTGGAACGATTGCAGATGATCCATCCCGGCGATCAAATTCTGCTGGTGGGCGCCGGTGGTGCTGCGCGTGGCGTGATCCTGCCGCTGCTTTCATTCGGATGTTCGCTGGTGGTGGTGAATCGCACCGTGGAACGCGCCGAGCAGCTGGCAGAGATTTTCCAGCATAGCGGGGATATTAAAGCGGCCAGCTTTGAGCAATTAGCAGATCAGCAATTTGATCTGATCATTAATGCCACCTCAAGTGGTGTTGATGGCAAAGTTCCGGCGTTGGTCACATCGCTAATTCATGCGCAAACGCGGTGCTACGACATGTTTTATCAACAAGGTTTGACGCCATTCTTAGTGTGGTGTCAGCAGCAGGGCGCGCAGCAGCTGGCGGACGGTGTTGGCATGTTAGTGGGGCAAGCCGCTCATGCTTTCCATTTATGGCATGGCGTGATGCCAGAGATCACGCCAGTGATTGCCAAACTAAAGCAGTCGATGCAGCAGGGATAAGGTTGGCTATCAGGGATGAGTTTGGCTTTCCTGATCGAGATATTCATTCTTCCAACCCACATAGTTGTTGGACGAATAAAGCAGCCCAGCAATCTCCGCTTCACTGAGCGGGCGCACTTGTTTAACCGGGCTGCCTAAATACAGGTAGCCACTTTCCAGCCGTTTACCCGGCGGCACCAAACTGCCAGCGCCAATCATCACATCATCTTCAACGATCACGCCGTCCAGTAGTATGGATCCCATACCAACCAGTACGCGATTGCCGATAGTACAGCCGTGCAGCATCGCCTTATGCCCTACTGTGACATCTTCGCCGACAATCAGCGGATAACCTTCTGGGTTGCTGGTGGACTTGTGAGTGACATGCAGTACGCTGCCATCCTGAATATTGCTTCTTTTACCTATCATCACTTTATTGACGTCACCGCGAATCGCAACCAGCGGCCAGATGCTTACGTCATCGGCAAGTTGTACTTCACCCACCACCACGCTGCTGCTGTCGATCATCACGCGGTCGCCTTGTTGCGGAAAATGGTTCTTATAAGGTCGTAGGGCTGTAGACATGAGCTTCTCCTTTTACGTTTTTACCAAGCCTGCGGCTTAAAAGGCGGATAAACAAGATGATTTTTGAGCGGATCGCTCGCGATCGCAGCGAAAAGAGTGAAAACTCGGCAGTCGATTAAAAAGATCGAAAAAAGGGGTTGTGCAAAAAATTCGGATCCCTATAATGCGCCACCACTGAGACGGCAAAGCGGCAACGCAGACGGCTCAGCA
>NZ_DALYOQ010000108.1:0-5955 GCF_031974595.1 Pantoea sp. CTOTU46764
CAGCGAGCATTTTGGCTGGTCGCTGGCGCTGACCGGCTGGGCGCTGCCGGTACTGCTGGCGATTGGATTGTGGCTTTACGTGCGCGTGCCCACCGCCGCCAGCACGGAAAACGTTGCGCTGCCGTCGCTGTGGCGCACGCCACGCGCCTGGACGCTGGCGATCAGTTTTGGCCTGGTGAACGGCGGTTACGCCACCTGTGTTGCCTGGCTGCCGGATGCTTATCATCATCTTGGCTGGTCGGCACAGGCTGGCGGATCGCTGCTTGGCGCGATGATTCTGTGTCAGGTTGCGGGTGCGCTGCTGATGCCGCTACTGGCGCGTAAGGCGGATCGGCGTCCGCAGCTGATTATCAGCCTGGTTTGCCAGCTGATCGGCATGAGCGGTTTTCTGTTTGCCCCGCTGTTCGCACCGTGGTTATGGGCGGCGATTGCCGGATTTGGACTGGGCGCGGCGTTTCCGCTGGCGATGGTGCTGGCGCTCGATCACCTGCCGCATCCGCAGGCCGGTGCGCGGCTGGTGGCGTTTATGCAAGGCGCAGGTTTTATCATCGCGGGTTGCATGCCGTTTATCGCCGGTCAGCTGCAGGCATTAACCCACAGTTTCTCCAGCGTCTGGCTGATGCAGACGGCGGTGACGGTTGGGCTGATCGTGCTGAATCTGCGCTTTCACCCGCGCAGTTATGGTCGGGCCTTTGGCCGGACTACGGCGTAATTGGTCCTACCGCATGGCGCAATTGTGGCCGCGTCGTCACATAACATGAAAAATCCCGCCTGTTTCGTTGCATCGAAATAACAAAGCATTAACCATTCTCCTCCACGAAGTCCGCCACGCTGCATTTTGGTCCTACCAATTTAGCGTGGCGGGTGTGTATCACACAGGATAATGCGATGACGGAAAACACGCTGCGGGCGCGGCTCTGCGCCTGGATCACAGAGCACCAGCTGGAGCCGGGCATGCGGCTGCCATCCGAACGCGCGCTGGCGGCGGAGTTTGGTTCGTCGCGCTCCTCACTGCGCGAGGCGATCCAGCAACTGATCAGCAGCGGCGTGTTAATCAGTAAACGCGGTGGCGGCACCTGGCTACGTCAGCCGCCGCAGCCGTGGTCGGAACAGCGTATCGTTGAGCCAATTCGTCAGCTGCTGGCGGAGGATCCTGATTATCGCTATGACATTCTTGAAGCGCGCCACGCGATAGAAGCCAGCACCGCGTGGCATGCGGCGTTGCGCGCCACCGAATCGGATAAAGAGAAGCTGAGCTTCGCCTTTGATGCGCTGCTGAAGATTAAGCACAGCGACGATGCCGATCTCGCGGCGCAGGCCGATCTGCGTTTTCATCTCGCCATCGCCGAAGCCTCGCATAACGTGGTGCTGCTGCAGACCATGCGCGGATTTTTCGATCTGCTGCAATCTTCGGTGCTGCACAGTCGCCAGCGCATGTATACCCAACCGGTGATTTTCAATCGTCTTAACGAACAGCATCAGGCGATATTTGATGCGGTGATGGCCGGTGACGCGGAAGCGGCGCGCCAGGCAGCGATGGATCACCTCGGTTTTGTTCACACCACCATGAAAACCCTGCATGAAGATGAGGCGCGCCAGGCGCGCATTACGCGTCTGCCGGGCCACCCATGACCTCAGCACAAGGAAAATAAGGGATGATCATTTCTGCTGCCAGTGACTATCGCGCCGCGGCGCAACGCATCTTGCCACCGTTCTTGTTTCACTATCTGGATGGCGGCGCCTACGCCGAGCACACGCTGAAGCGCAATGTCGCCGATCTCTCCGACGTGGCGCTGCGCCAGCGTGTGTTGAAAAACATGTCGGAGTTGAGCCTTGAAACTAAACTGTTCAACGAAACGCTATCGATGCCGGTGGCATTAGCGCCGGTCGGCTTATGCGGCATGTATGCGCGACGTGGCGAAGTGCAGGCGGCGCGCGCGGCGGCGCTGAAAGGGATTCCGTTTACGCTCTCCACCGTGTCGGTTTGCCCCATCGAAGAAGTGGCGCCTGCGATTAATCGTCCGATGTGGTTCCAGCTCTATGTGCTGCGCGATCGCGGCTTTATGCGCAATGCGCTGGAGCGCGCCAAAGCCGCTGGCTGTACCACGCTGGTGTTCACCGTCGATATGCCGACGCCGGGCGCACGCTACCGTGATGCGCACTCCGGCATGAGCGGCCCCAATGCGCCGCTGCGTCGTTACTGGCAGGCGGCAACGCATCCGCAATGGGCGTGGGACGTCGGTTTACATGGCCGTCCGCACGATCTCGGCAATATCTCCACCTATCTCGGCAAACCGACCGGGCTGGAAGATTACATCGGCTGGCTGGCGAACAATTTCGATCCGTCGATTTCCTGGAAAGACCTGGAGTGGATTCGTGAATTCTGGGATGGCCCGATGGTGATCAAAGGCATCCTTGATGCGGAAGATGCGCGCGATGCGGTACGTTTTGGTGCCGATGGCATTGTGGTGTCGAATCACGGCGGGCGTCAGCTGGATGGCGTGCTGTCGTCGGCGCGCGCGTTGCCGGCAATTGCCGATGCGGTGAAAGGCGATATCACTATTCTCGCCGACAGCGGCATTCGCAGCGGGTTGGATGTGGTGCGCATGATTGCGCTTGGAGCCGACAGCGTGCTGCTGGGACGCGCGTTTGTCTATGCGCTGGCAACGCACGGTCAGCGCGGCGTTGAAAATCTGCTCAATTTGATTGAGAAAGAGATGAAAGTGGCGATGACGCTGACCGGTGCGAAATCGATCAAAGAGATTACCCAGGCTTCGCTGGTGCAGGCTAACGCGCTGCTGAGCGAGGCGGGCTTGAGTCCGGCGCGTCCTCGCGCGGTGAGCTAATCCAGCAGAATGAGTCATGTTGTCTATACTCAATAGCTGTCGAACATAACAGGAGGAATGACATGACCATTCATAAGAAAGGATCGGCCCATTGGGAAGGCGACATTAAAGGCAAAGGTACGGTGAGTACGGAAAGCGGCGTGTTGAGCAATCAACCTTACGGTTTCAATACCCGTTTTGAAGGCGAGAAGGGCACCAACCCGGAAGAGCTGATTGGTGCCGCACATGCCGCGTGTTTCTCCATGGCATTGTCATTGATGTTGGGCAATGAAGGGCATCCGCCTACAAGCATTGATACCACCGCTGATGTGTCGCTGGATAAAAAGGGCGACGGGTTTGCCATTACCAAAATCGCGCTGACCAGCGCCATCGTCTTGCCGGGTATTGATGAGGCGAAGTTCGATGAGATTATCCAGAAAGCCAAAGCGGGCTGCCCGGTATCTCAGGTACTGAATGCTGAAATCACGCTCGACTACACGCTGAATAAATAATCGCCCAAATGGGTGACCAGCGTTAGAATCAACGGTGCGCCTTAGGGCGCATCGTTGCTTTCTGTCGTCTGGAGGATGTGTGGCAAAAAAACTGGCTGCAACCAAACACTGGAAAATGATCGTGGTGCTGTTGTGCATCTGCGGGGCGCTGATGCTGATTCGCTGGGCGGCGATGATATGGGGATGAAAGAGTGGATCAGCAGTCACAAGCTTGGCGTGTTAGTGATGGTGATTTTAGTGCTGGAGTTACTGCATTATCTGCTCACGGCATCGTGGTTCCCATGGCAGATCGGCTAATCAATCAGGCGAACTCACCGTCTGTCTGGCGTACGTTACGCACGCTGCTGCGCGCAATGCGATAGGCCTTGCGTGGATCGCCCGCCACGAACTCAAAAGTGGGCGAGAAATAGAATGGCAGCCAGCCGCCGAAGCCGCTCTCCCATTCCCAACGTACGGGGCAGGGCCAGAGAATGCCATCATACAAAATGTAGTAAACCCAGCGTCCGTTTGGACGACGGGGGCGAGATGTTTTCATTGGATTCACAACGGTGATAGTGAAAAGCAGCTTATATTTTGAACGCTACAACCCATTCTTGCAATGCCGTTTGGCTACTATTTGCGCGGCTGTAATAAAACTGGCACCGAATTAACGGTGCACTTCGCCACAAAGTAAGACCACGTTTGGCCGCACTTTATGGATGCGATCGGCCATTTGCTCACAGGCCACTTTGGTCGGATAGATTCGCTCCGAAACCGGTAAGGCATCACAGGCATCATGCCCGCACGCGCTCACTAACAAAACAAAACCAATCAGCATAATCAGACTCCTTTAACACCTTCTCGCTGGTACGGAATGTGTGGCTGGTCGTTCCCTTTTTTTGATCCAGTATAGCTAAACGCCTTGAGAGTCAATTATCACCCTGAGCGGCTTTCGTGTCCGGCTCGCAAGATTATACGCATCGCGGTGCGCAACCGTAGCTCAATCTGGGCTAAACTATGCGGCCCTGATAAAAACGATGAGTGAGTTAACATGTCGAACGAAATTGCCCAGCCAGCCAGCAACCCAAAACAAGCCGCCCTACAGCTGGTGATTGAACTGGTGCGCGCCGGAAAACTGAGCCCGCTGCAGGGTGATGCTTCTAACATGATTTCGATCTACGAGCAGTTCAAAAACCATTTCGAAGCGGAAAAAGCGTAATTTTTTTGCCAGCGGTCGCCATGAATGGCGACCCTACGCTGGCTCATCTGCGTGGGTGCGATCGTACGCTTCCTGCGCGCGTTCCAGTGATGGACCATGCTCCAGCGCCCAGTCATACAGCGCGATAAACGGTTGTTGCAGCGTCTGCGCCAGCGGCGTCAGGCTGTATTCCACACCGATTGGCGCTGTGTTTAACACTTCACGATTCACCAGCCCATTGCGCTCCAGCCGCTTTAACGCATCCGCCAACGCTTTATGGGTGATGCCATCCAACCGACGACGAATCTCGTTAAAACGCGACGGCTTAGTACATAGCACGGTAAGAATTAAAATCGACCATTTATTGGTGATGTGCTCCAGCACCGGCCGGGTTTTTCCTACATCTCTCAAGCTGTTACCGTCGATCTCTGCCATGGCGATATACTCCGCGATATCTGGTATAAACAAAGTGCGTAATTGTTATTAAGTATAAAATATATACCATCGGCTTTCTACCCAAACAGGAGAGAGCAGATGAGCAGACTGGATAACAAAGTGGCGGTGGTTTTGGGCGGCGCAAAGGGAATTGGTCTGGCGATCAGCCAGCGTTTTGCCAGTGAAGGCGCGACAACCTGGTTTACCTCGCGCCGCGATGAAGAGTTACAGGCCGCCAGCAGCAGCATCAACGGCAACGCGCATCCGCTGCGTGCCGATGTGAGCCAGCAGAGTGAACTAACGCGCATTATCGAGACGATCAGGCGCGAATCCGGCCAGCTGGATGTGTTGGTGATCAACGCTGGCATGGCGGAGTACGCCACCATTGATGAGATTAGCGCCGGGCATTTTGACCAAATCTTCGGCCTCAATGTGCGCTCGCCGGTGTTTGCCCTGCAGGCAGCATTGCCGCTGCTGAAGCCCGGCGCCAGCGTGGTATTGATGGGTTCAATTGCCGATGTGATTGGCACTCAGGGTTACGGCGTTTACAGCGCCAGCAAAGCCGCGCTGCGATCTTTTGCCCGCACCTGGACGCGCGAGCTCTCCGCGCGCGGCATCCGTATAAACGTGGTGGCGCCTGGCCCGATCGATACCGATATGATGCAGGCGGCTTCTGAAGAGGTGCGCAACGGCATTACCAGCACCATTCCGCTCAGTAGAATGGGTAAACCCGAAGAAGTGGCCAACGTCGCGCTGTTCCTCGCCAGTGACGAGAGCAGCTACATTGCGGGCGCAGAAATCTGTGTGGATGGCGGTTTGACGCAGGTATAAGCATCATAAATAGCCATCTCAGGATGGCTGTTTTGCTTTGGTCAGGCGAAATACCAGGCCGGCAGGATAGCGATCAGGTTATTCAGCGTGTGCAGGAAAATCGGCAGCGCCAGGCTGTTACTGCGCAAACGCGCATAGCACAGCAGCAGGGAAAACAGCGTTAAGGCGACCAGCG
>NZ_DALYOQ010000108.1:5965-9321 GCF_031974595.1 Pantoea sp. CTOTU46764
TTTCCCAGTGCACATATTGAGTGTGCATCACGGCGAACAGCAGGGAAGTGAGTAGCATGCAGGCAAAACGACTTCTCGGCGCCCACAGCAGAAAACCTTGCAGTAAAAATCCCCGGAACAGCACTTCTTCAAATACTGGCGCCAGCAAGACGGCGGTGAGCAGCAGAATCAGCATCGAGCTGCGCCCCTGCTGCGATTGCGCAATCAGCCAGCCTTCCGGTTGCAGAAACTGCGTCTGCGCCACCATCAATGCAAACAGCAAACCGATAAACAGCAGCGCCTGCATCGGACGCACATACCCCAGCGGAATATCGCTGCGACGCTGACAGTAAAAACGGTACAGCGGATAGATCACCGCAAACTCCACCAGGCAAAGCACTGGCATCAGCAAGCCGTTGGTGCGCAGCATCCCGTAATTGGGAAACAGCGTAACCAACATGGTCACAAGGTAATAGACCACAAAGCTACCCACGTAAAACAGCGTCAACGTAACTTTGTCGGATTGGGTGTCCATAGGCGACTCAGCGAGCAGAGGAGAGCGCATAGTAGCAACGCCGATCATCGCTGTCGAGGTGGCGTGCTGCACATTTGCGCTGCTCAAATATTCCACCAACAAGACTAAATCTGCGGCACTCGGGGCCGATAACCTTTCAAACCCTTACAGGGTGGAGATGTGCGCAGTCTGCGTTGTCATCCGCCTTTTTTGCTGCCTGTATTTCGCGAGCATTGCGCATGAATTCTGAGTTTCACCGGCACGCGGCACTGGCCGCCAGGGCCAACATGGAAGCACACACGGTACGGGTAACGCGGCGCAGCCTGCGCACCTTGTCCTCGCTGCTGTTTGGCGTGCTGCTTCTCTCTGTGGTGATGGTGCTGGTTATCGCCCATCGACAAAATATCGACGCCATCCAGCAGGATGCCAATTTGCTGCGTCAGGCGTGGCAGCAACAGCAGCAGGAGATGATCGTCGATGCGCGCGATTATGCTAACTGGGGCGAAGGCTGGAAAAACCTGCATCTGACAATCAATAAAGTCTGGGCGTGGGACGAAGAGAACTTTGGTCCGGGATTCTACAAGGAGTATCACTACGACGGCGTGTTCGTGGTGGATGGCAAGGGGAAAACCCGTTACGCGGTAATTCGCGGCAAATTATCCGATGTCACGTTAGAAAGCTGGTTAGGCGCACAAAGTGACCTTTTGGTGAGCACGGCACGTACGCTGCATGATGCCGTGGCACGCAATGCAAAGGTGGAGAATCATCCGGCCATTCTGGTGGCCGCGCCGATTACGCCGGGCAAAGTGCCGGATTTGCCGACCATTCCCGGCCCTGCTTCGGTGATGGTGTTCGTTAACATCTTTACCCCAGACAAGCTGCTCTCGTTGGGCAAATCTCTGAATGTGATTGAGCCGCGCATCGCCAGCGATTTAAACGATGCGCTGTTTGAACCTCGGCTGGTTGAGCCGGTGCTGCAGGGCGAGCCGTTGGTGTTACGCTGGCAGCCAAAAAATCCAGGTTTCGGCGTGATCTGGCTGATGATGCCGCTGCTGTTGTTCACCGCGCTGGCGGTGGCGCTGGTGACGCGTCGCGTGCTGCGTCATGCGCTGCACAATGCGGTGATCTCCGATCGGCGCTTTGAAATGCTGGCGATCAGTCAGCGTGAGTTAGCCAACAGCGAAGAGCGTTTTCGCGATCTGGCGGAAGCCGCCTCGGACTGGATTTGGGAAATCGACGATCAGGGCCGTCTCTGCTATCTCTCCTCGCGCTTTGCGGCGGTGACCGGCCATGAAGTGAAAAGCTGGATGGGGCGTCCGCTCGATCAACTGCTGAGCCATCCCAGCCATTCGCTGGTCTCCTGGCTGATGCGCCAGGGCGAAGAGGTGCAGCATGTGCCGTTGCGCTGCCAGTTTATGTCGGCCAACGGCGAGCGCCGCATTGGGCAGTTAATGGCGAAAGCCATTCGGCGTAACGGCCTGCGCTCAGGTTTTCGCGGCACGGTGTCGGATATCACCCACGAAGTGGACGCCGAAGCGCGCATTCAGTTTCTGTCACGTCATGACATGCTGACTGGCCTCGCGAACCGCATGCAGCTGCAGGAGTATTTAACCGCGTATCTGGAGAGCGTTAGCGAGGATGATCCGCTGTTTGTTATCAGTTTCGATCTCGATCAGTTCAAACCGATCAACGATACGTGGGGCCATGCGGTCGGCGATGAAGTGCTGAATGAGATCTCGAAACGGCTGAAAAGCCTGCTGGCGCCGAATGAACTGGCGGCCCGGCTCGGCGGCGATGCCTTTATTTTGCTGCTGCGCGAAAGCACGCGCGCTGGCGTAGAATACCGCTGTCGTGCGCTGCAGCGCATGGTGCATCAACCGATCATCAGCGGCTCGCATCAGATCAGCCTTACCGCCAGCATGGGCATCGTTTCGGCACCGCAGGATGCTGCGCATCCGGAAGCGCTGTTACGCCTGGCCGATATTGCGCTGGCTCAGGCGCGCAGTGCCGGACGCGATCGGTGGGTGTGGTACTCCAGCGATATGGCCAACCATCTGCAGTCAAAACGCGACATGGTGCAGGCAATTGAAGCGGCGCTGCACAATCACGCCTTCACGCTGCATTATCAGCCGCGCTATCAGCTACAAAGTGGACAACTGGCCGGCGCGGAAGCGCTGATTCGCTGGCAGATAGCCGACGATCAGTGGATCACGCCCGATCGTTTTATCCCTTTAGCGGAAGAGAACGGCCTGATTGCGGCGATCAGCGATTGGGTGCTGATGCGTGCTTGCGTAGACGCCCGCGACTGGGGCGATCAGCGCTATGTTTCCGTCAACATTTCGCCGGTGGAGTTTCGTAATAACGATCTGGTGCAGCGCGTGGCGCATGCGCTGGAGGTGAGTGGATTACCGGCTACGCGGCTGGAACTGGAGATCACCGAAAACGTCACTTTTGAAAATCCGGATCGTGCACTGGAGATCATGCAAGGCCTGCGCACGCTTGGCGTGCGGCTGACGGTGGATGATTTTGGTACCGGCTATGCGGCGTTGGGTTATCTGAAAACCTTCCCGTTCAACGGTCTGAAGATCGATCGTTCATGGATGAAGGAGTTCCCTGAATCGCAGCAGGCACAATCGGTAGTGGCGGGGATAGTCGGCCTGGCACGCGCGTTTGCGCTGACCATTACCGCAGAAGGGATTGAAACCGAAGCACAGCTGAAAGAGCTAAAAGCGCTGTCGTGCGAGGAAGGGCAGGGATATTTCCTGGGCCGACCCATGCCGCTGGCGGCGTTTAATGCCCGGTTGCAGGAAGAAGTTACATCGTAGATACCGTCTTGCCAGTTATCTGGCAAGACATATTTCGG
>NZ_DALYOQ010000109.1:0-3000 GCF_031974595.1 Pantoea sp. CTOTU46764
AAGGCGGCCGTACTGTTGGTGCGGGTGTTGTTGCTGAAATTATCGCTTAATTGCGATAACATTTGACGCAATGCACAAGGAAAGGGCATCATTTGATGCCCTTTTTGCACGCTGTTACATAGAACCTGGCTCATCAGTGATTTTCAATCATAATCATTGTTGAGACAGGCTCTGTTTCACGGCGTTGGATACCGAGTTACGCTCAAAAGCTCATTCGGTTTGGATGCCTCGCTCTGCGGGGCAGAATAGTTTCTGAATTATTGTGGCAGGTTGGTTTATGAGTGCGAATACCGAAGCTCAAGGAAGCGGGCGCGGCCTTGAAGCGATGAAATGGGTAGTTGTGATCGCATTGCTCCTGGTAGCAATTGTCGGCAACTATATTTATCGCGATGTAACTCTGCCGCTGCGTGCGCTGGCTGTAGTAGTGCTGATTGCTGCAGCAGGCGGCATCGCACTGCTGACAATCAAAGGCAAAGCGACTGTGGCATTTGCCCGTGAAGCAAGAACCGAAATGCGTAAGGTCATTTGGCCAACTCGCCAGGAAACATTGCACACCACGTTAATCGTTGCCGCGGTAACTGCCGTGATGTCACTGATTTTGTGGGGGCTGGATGGTATTCTGGTCCGTCTGGTATCGTTTATCACTGGCCTGAGGTTCTGAGATGTCTGAAGCTCCAAAAAAACGCTGGTACGTCGTTCAGGCGTTCTCCGGTTTTGAAGCTCGCGTAGCTAAATCGCTGCACGAGCATATCAAACTGCACAACATGGAAGAGCTTTTTGGCGAAGTCATGGTGCCGACTGAAGAAGTCGTCGAGATCCGTGGTGGCCAACGTCGCAAAAGCGAACGTAAATTCTTTCCTGGCTACGTATTGGTCCAGATGGTAATGAATGACGCCAGCTGGCACTTGGTACGCAGTGTACCGCGTGTGATGGGCTTTATCGGCGGAACGTCCGATCGTCCTGCGCCAATCAGTGATAAAGAAGTTGATGCTATTATGAACCGCCTGCAGCAGGTTGGTGATAAGCCGCGTCCAAAAACGCTGTTCGAGCCAGGCGAAATGGTGCGCGTCAGCGACGGTCCGTTTGCCGATTTTAACGGTGTGGTCGAAGAAGTGGACTACGAGAAGAGCCGCTTGAAAGTTTCTGTTTCCATCTTTGGCCGTGCAACGCCAGTGGAACTCGACTTCGCTCAGGTGGAAAAAGCTTAAGCCTTTTGTTCACTTTTTAGCTCTTGCGGAAGGCGCGAAATTTACCTATAATTTCGCGCCTTTTGTTTTTATGCGCTGCTATTAGCGTGTAAATCGTTATCACGGGGAGCCTGTTTTTCAGGCGCTAAAACCCAATTGAGGAAATATCATGGCCAAGAAAGTACAAGCCTACGTCAAGCTGCAGGTTGCAGCTGGTATGGCTAACCCAAGTCCGCCTGTTGGTCCAGCTCTGGGTCAGCAGGGTGTTAACATCATGGAATTCTGCAAAGCGTTTAACGCTAAGACAGAATCTCTGGAGAAAGGCCTGCCTACTCCAGTTGTTATCACCGTATACAGCGACCGTTCCTTCACTTTCGTTACCAAAACGCCTCCGGCTGCCGTTCTGCTGAAAAAAGCAGCGGGCATCAAGTCTGGTTCTGGTAAGCCGAACAAAGATAAAGTCGGTAAAGTGACTCGTGCTCAGGTACGTGAAATCGCAGAAACTAAAGCTGCGGACATGACAGGTTCTGACGTAGAAGCGATGACTCGCTCTATCGAAGGTACTGCTCGTTCCATGGGCCTGGTAGTAGAGGATTAAGAAATGGCTAAGCTGACCAAGCGCATGAGCGTAATTCGCGACAAAGTTGACGCGACCAAGCAGTACGACATCACCGAAGCTGTTGCTCTGTTGAAAGAACTGGCTACCGCTAAGTTTGTTGAAAGCGTTGACGTTGCTGTTAACCTCGGCATCGATGCACGTAAATCTGATCAGAACGTGCGCGGCGCGACCGTTCTGCCACACGGTACTGGTCGTTCAGTACGTGTTGCCGTCTTCACCCAAGGTGCAAACGCTGAAGCTGCTAAAGCAGCTGGCGCAGAGCTGGTTGGTATGGAAGACCTGGCTGAGCAGATCAAAAAAGGCGAAATGAACTTTGACGTTGTTATCGCATCTCCAGATGCAATGCGCGTTGTTGGCCAGTTGGGCCAGGTTCTGGGCCCACGCGGTCTGATGCCAAACCCGAAAGTTGGTACTGTAACCCCTAACGTTGCTGAAGCAGTTAAAAATGCTAAAGCAGGTCAGGTTCGTTATCGTAACGACAAAAACGGCATCATCCACACCACCATCGGTAAAGTGGATTTTGACACTGACAAATTGAAAGAAAACCTGGAATCCCTGCTGGTTGCGCTGAAAAAAGCTAAACCATCTCAGGCGAAAGGCGTGTACATCAAGAAAGTCAGCATCTCTACCACCATGGGCGCCGGCGTTGCCGTTGACCAGGCTGGTCTGAGCGCATCAGCAAACTAATTGCTGCTTGTAACGGGCGAAAAATTCATCTAGAATCTTACGCCCGTTGTTCTGGTTGTTAATGCAATTCAGAACCCAGATTCAAAGTGAGTGAATGACAAAGTCTAAACGCTTAGTTATTCAATCGCTTAGGTTGGAGCCAGGCCTTATCCTGGCCTCCGTCCGAGACCGCAGGAGCAGAATATTTTCGGATATCTTGCTTAATACCCTGCGTAGACGGTGACAGAACCAAAAAGAATTTTTTCTTCGCTGGATTCTGCTCACCGTGTAATAGCGCTTATCGCCTTCGAGTGAATGAGTGAAGTGAGTTCCGGGAAATTATTCCCGGCCAATCCAGGAGCAAAGCTAATGGCATTAAATCTTCAAGGCAAACAAGCGATTGTTGCTGAAGTTAGCGAAGTAGCCAAAGGCGCGCTTTCAGCGGTTGTTGCGGATTCCCGCGGCGTAACCGTTGATAAAATGACCGAACTGCGTAAAGCAGGTCGTGAAGCTGGCGTTTACATGCGT
>NZ_DALYOQ010000109.1:3049-8933 GCF_031974595.1 Pantoea sp. CTOTU46764
CCTGATTGCATACTCTATGGAACACCCGGGCGCTGCTGCTCGTCTGTTCAAAGATTTCGCTAAAGCGAATGCAAAATTTGAGGTCAAAGCTGCAGCCTTTGAAGGTGAGCTGATCACGGCGGCCAATATTGACCGTCTGGCAACTCTGCCGACTTACGAAGAAGCACTGGCACGTCTGATGTCGACCATGAAAGAAGCCGCTGCTGGCAAACTGGTCCGTACTCTGGCTGCTGTGCGCGATGCAAAAGAAGCGGCTTAAGGCCAAATTCTTTTCCTTCGTGCTTGCTAACGTATAAACTTTTTCTGATTTTTAGGAACAATCGATATGTCTATCACTAAAGACCAAATTCTGGAAGCTGTTGCCGCTATGTCCGTAATGGAAGTAGTTGAGCTGGTTTCTGCTATGGAAGAAAAATTCGGCGTTTCTGCTGCTGCTGCTGTAGCTGTTGCTGCTGGCCCAGCTGAAGCTGTTGAAGAGAAAACTGAATTCGACGTAATTCTGAAAGCTGCTGGCGCTAACAAAGTCGCAGTAATCAAAGCGGTACGTACTGCAACTGGCCTGGGCTTGAAAGAAGCTAAAGACCTGGTTGAAGCTACTGGCGCAATCAAAGAAGGCATCAGCAAAGATGACGCAGCTGCTCTGGAAGCACTGCTGAAAGAAGCTGGCGCTGACGTTGAAGTTAAGTAAGACAACCTTCGGGTTGCAGCCTGAGTTACATTAGGCTGATGGCTGGTGACTGTTTAGGTCACCAGCCTTTTTGCGCTACAGGGGAATGATGGCGTTTCGCACTGTTTGTCCGTCATTCCTCTTCAATATCTTTTTCTATCGACGCCTTAATATATCGCTCTCCTGCAAAGGTTCCCTGCCTAAGCAACGGCGATGAAATGATTTAAGAGTGATAGAAAGATGTATTGCATGGGGTGCTGCGCATCGCATGAAAAACAAAAAATAGTGTTGCATGAACTGTCCTTTTCAGGACGGACAGCGTGGTTCGACATGTCAGCTAGCTGAGGAACCCCATGGTTTACTCCTATACCGAGAAAAAACGTATTCGTAAGGATTTTGGTAAACGTCCACAAGTTTTGGACATACCTTATCTCCTTTCTATCCAGCTTGACTCGTTTCAGAAGTTTATCGAGCAAGATCCAGAAGGCCAGTACGGTCTGGAAGCAGCCTTCCGCTCCGTATTCCCAATCTCAAGCTACAGCGGCAACTCTGAGTTGCAGTATGTAAGCTACCGTTTGGGTGAGCCTGTCTTTGACGTAACTGAATGTCAGATCCGTGGCGTGACCTATTCGGCACCGCTGCGCGTGAAACTGCGTCTGGTGATCTACGAGCGCGAAGCGCCGGAAGGCACCGTAAAAGACATTAAAGAACAAGAAGTCTACATGGGTGAGATTCCACTCATGACGGACAACGGTACCTTTGTTATCAATGGTACTGAGCGTGTTATCGTTTCTCAGCTGCACCGTAGTCCTGGCGTGTTCTTTGACAGCGATAAGGGTAAAACGCACTCTTCCGGTAAAGTGCTGTATAACGCACGTATCATCCCTTACCGCGGTTCATGGCTCGACTTCGAGTTTGACCCGAAAGACAACCTCTTCGTCCGTATTGACCGTCGTCGTAAGCTGCCGGCCAGTATCATTCTGCGCGCGTTAAACTTCACCTCAGAACAAATCCTGGATCTGTTCTTTGACAAAGTCGTTTACGAAATCCGCGATAACAAACTGCAGATGGAACTGGTGCCTGAGCGCCTGCGTGGTGAAACCGCCTCCTTCGATATCGAAGCAAACGGCACGGTCTACGTTGAGAAAGGTCGTCGCATCACTGCGCGCCACATCCGTCAGCTGGAAAAAGACAACATTCAGCACATCGAAGTGCCAGTTGAATACATTGCTGGCAAAGTGGTTGCTAAAGACTACGTCGATCTGAACACCGGCGAGCTGATCGTTCCAGCGAACATGGAATTGTCACTGGATCTGCTGGCGAAGCTTAGCCAGTCAGGCCACAAGCGCATTGAAACGCTGTTCACCAACGACCTGGATCACGGTGCGTACATCTCCGAGACCCTGCGTGTTGACCCAACCAACGATCGCTTAAGCGCGCTGGTTGAGATCTACCGCATGATGCGTCCTGGTGAGCCACCAACGCGTGAAGCCGCTGAAAACCTGTTTGAGAACCTGTTCTTCTCTGAAGATCGTTACGATCTTTCTGCGGTTGGCCGCATGAAGTTCAACCGTTCTCTGCTGCGTGATGAGATCGAAGGTTCAGGTATCCTGAGCAAAGACGACATCATCGAAGTGATGAAAAAGCTTATCGGTATCCGTAACGGTATCGGTGAAGTGGATGATATCGATCACCTCGGTAACCGTCGTATTCGTTCTGTTGGCGAAATGGCAGAAAACCAGTTCCGTGTTGGCCTGGTTCGTGTTGAGCGTGCAGTTAAAGAGCGTCTGTCTCTGGGCGACCTCGATACGCTGATGCCTCAGGACATGATCAACGCTAAGCCGATTTCGGCGGCGGTGAAAGAGTTCTTCGGTTCAAGCCAGCTGTCCCAGTTTATGGATCAGAACAACCCGTTGTCTGAGATTACGCACAAGCGTCGTATCTCTGCTCTGGGCCCAGGCGGTCTGACCCGTGAGCGCGCCGGCTTTGAAGTACGTGACGTACACCCAACCCACTACGGTCGTGTATGTCCTATCGAAACCCCGGAAGGCCCGAACATCGGTCTGATCAACTCACTCTCTGTTTACGCGCAGACTAACGAATACGGATTCCTAGAAACCCCGTATCGTCGCGTTGTTGACGGAAAAGTGAGTGATGAAATTCATTACCTCTCTGCAATTGAAGAGGGTAACTACGTTATCGCTCAGGCGAACACCAACCTCGCAGAAGATGGCAGCTTTGTTGACGATCTCGTCACCTGCCGTAGCAAGGGTGAGTCAAGCCTGTTCAGCCGCGATCAGGTTGACTACATGGACGTTTCCACCCAACAGGTGGTTTCTGTCGGTGCGTCACTGATCCCGTTCCTTGAGCACGATGATGCTAACCGCGCCTTGATGGGTGCGAACATGCAACGTCAGGCGGTTCCAACTCTGCGTGCTGATAAGCCGCTGGTTGGTACCGGTATGGAGCGTGCAGTAGCGGTTGACTCCGGTGTAACTGCCGTCGCGAAACGTGGTGGTACCGTTCAGTACGTTGATGCTTCTCGTATCGTTATCAAAGTTAACGAAGAAGAGATGTATCCGGGCGAAGCGGGTATCGACATCTACAACCTGACCAAGTACACCCGTTCTAACCAGAACACCTGCATCAACCAGATGCCGTGTGTCAATCTGGGTGAGCCGATTGAGCGTGGCGACGTGCTGGCAGATGGCCCGTCTACCGATCTCGGTGAACTGGCGCTGGGTCAGAATATGCGCGTGGCGTTCATGCCATGGAACGGTTACAACTTCGAAGACTCCATCCTCGTATCCGAGCGTGTGGTTCAGGAAGACCGTTTCACCACTATTCACATCCAGGAACTGGCATGTGTGTCTCGCGACACCAAGCTGGGGCCAGAAGAGATCACCGCTGATATCCCGAACGTGGGTGAAGCTGCGCTTTCTAAACTGGATGAATCCGGCATCGTGTATATCGGTGCGGAAGTGACCGGTGGCGACATTCTGGTTGGTAAGGTAACGCCGAAAGGTGAAACCCAGCTGACGCCAGAAGAGAAACTGCTGCGTGCGATCTTCGGTGAAAAAGCCTCTGACGTGAAAGATTCGTCACTGCGCGTTCCGAACGGCGTATCCGGTACGGTTATCGACGTGCAGGTCTTTACCCGCGATGGCGTGGAAAAAGACAAGCGCGCGCTGGAAATCGAAGAGATGCAGCTGAAGCAGGTTAAGAAAGACCTGTCTGAAGAACTGCAGATCTTTGAAGCGGGCCTGTTCGGCCGTATCCAGGCAGTACTGATCTCGGGTGGTGTTGAAGCTGAGAAGCTGGACAAACTGCCACGTGAGCGCTGGTTGGAGCTGGGCCTGACTGACGAAGAGAAGCAGAATTCTCTGGAGCAGCTGGCTGAGCAGTACGACGAGCTGAAGCACGAGTTTGAGAAGAAACTTGAAGCTAAGCGTCGCAAGATCACTCAAGGCGATGATCTGGCACCAGGCGTGCTGAAAATCGTTAAGGTGTATCTGGCCGTTAAACGTCAGATCCAGCCTGGTGACAAGATGGCAGGTCGTCACGGTAACAAGGGTGTTATCTCTAAGATCAACCCTATCGAAGACATGCCTTACGATGAGAACGGTACGCCGGTCGACATCGTGCTGAACCCGCTGGGCGTACCATCGCGTATGAACATCGGTCAGATCCTGGAAACTCACCTCGGTATGGCGGCGAAAGGCATTGGTGAAAAAATCAATGCGATGCTGAAGAAGCAGGAAGAAGTCTCCAAACTGCGTGAGTTCATCCAGCGTGCTTACGATCTGGGCACAGATGTGCGTCAGAAAGTTGACCTGAACACCTTTACAGACGACGAAGTGCTGCGTCTGGCAGAAAACCTGAAGAAGGGTATGCCAATCGCGACTCCGGTGTTTGATGGTGCGAAAGAGAGCGAAATCAAAGAGCTATTGCAGCTCGGCGGCTTGCCTTCTTCCGGTCAGATCACCCTGTTCGACGGCCGTACCGGTGAGCAGTTTGAGCGTCAGGTAACCGTAGGTTACATGTACATGCTAAAACTGAACCACCTGGTCGACGACAAGATGCACGCACGTTCTACTGGTTCTTACAGCTTGGTTACTCAGCAGCCGCTGGGTGGTAAGGCGCAGTTCGGTGGACAGCGCTTCGGTGAGATGGAAGTGTGGGCACTGGAAGCATACGGTGCCGCGTATACCCTGCAGGAAATGCTTACCGTTAAATCTGATGACGTTAACGGCCGTACGAAGATGTATAAAAACATCGTCGACGGTAACCATCAGATGGAACCGGGCATGCCGGAATCCTTCAACGTACTGTTGAAAGAGATTCGCTCGCTGGGTATCAACATCGAGCTGGAAGACGAGTAAGTACTCGCAAGTACTGGTTACGGGACGTGCACTTCGGGTGCGCGTCCCTGAGAGTTCCACTCCGACGGGAGCTAATCCGTGAAAGACTTACTTAAGTTTCTGAAAGCGCAAACTAAGACCGAAGAGTTTGATGCGATCAAAATTGCTCTGGCCTCGCCAGACATGATCCGTTCATGGTCTTTTGGTGAAGTTAAAAAGCCGGAAACCATTAACTACCGTACCTTCAAGCCTGAGCGTGACGGTCTTTTCTGTGCCCGTATTTTCGGACCGGTAAAAGATTACGAATGCCTGTGCGGAAAGTACAAGCGTTTAAAACATCGCGGCGTAATCTGTGAGAAGTGTGGCGTTGAAGTTACACAGACCAAAGTACGTCGTGAGCGCATGGGCCACATTGAGCTGGCTTCTCCAACTGCGCACATTTGGTTCCTGAAATCACTGCCTTCGCGTATCGGCTTGCTGCTGGATATGCCACTGCGTGATATCGAGCGCGTGCTGTACTTCGAATCTTATGTGGTTATCGAAGGCGGCATGACCAACCTGGAAAAACGTCAGATTCTGACGGAAGAGCAGTACCTTGATGCGCTGGAAGAGTTCGGTGACGAATTCGACGCTAAGATGGGTGCGGAAGCTATTCAGGCGCTGCTGAAAAATATGGATCTGGAGCAGGAGTGCGAGCAGCTGCGTGAAGAGCTGAACGAAACCAACTCCGAGACCAAACGTAAAAAGCTGACCAAGCGTATTAAGCTGCTGGAAGCGTTCGTTCAGTCTGGCAACAAGCCAGAGTGGATGATCCTGACCGTTCTGCCGGTTCTGCCGCCAGATCTGCGTCCGCTGG
>NZ_DALYOQ010000110.1:0-8570 GCF_031974595.1 Pantoea sp. CTOTU46764
CGAATCAGGCCCGGCATCGCCATCTGCACCACGCCCACGCCGAGGCCGCCGAACAGCGCGCTAACCACCAGCCAACTGCCGCTGTGGATCACGCCACGCGCCGCCAGCGCCAGCAGCAGCAGCGTCAATCCTGCCAGCAGTAAGCGTTGCAGCGGCACGCGCTGCATCAGCGAAGCGCTCAGCAGCGCGACCGCGCCCATCATCACCATCGGTACCGCAGGCAGCAGCGAGGCTGCCAGTGAAGAGAGTCCCATCGTCTGGCGAAGCTGGCCGAGTAATGGACTAATAGAAGTTAGTAACGGTCGCATATTCAGCCCAGCCAACACCAAAGCGCCGAGCGTTAATCCGTCATAATGTCGATTCATACACAATCCTGCTGCAAAGAGGTTGTCAGCATCGCAGCAGTCGTTACTATTTGGAAATGAAATAACACCATAACGACCAGTGGAAAAATGAATCGTCAGCCGATGTTTACCCCGCAGCAACTGCTGAGTTTTGTGGCGGTGTGCGAAACCGCCAGCTTTACCCGCGCCGCCGATCGCGTGCATCTGTCACAATCCACCGTCAGCCAGCAGGTGCGTCGGCTGGAAGAGATGATTGGCAAACCGCTGCTGCAGCGCACGTCGCATCAGGTGGCACTCACCGAAGAGGGCGAGAAACTGCTGGGCTATGCGCGCCGCATCATCGCGCTGAACGGCGAAGCGCACGACGTGCTGAGCGATAAATGGCGTGACGGCGTGTTGCGCCTCGGCGTGCCGGAAGATTTCGCCGCGCCGACCGCCGGCTTGCTGGCCGAATTTAGCCGCGAACATCCGCAACTGCGCCTCGATGTGATGAGCGGCATGTATGTCGATCTCCATCGCGCCTGGCAGCGCGAGGAGCTGGATATCATGCTTATCAAGCAGCCAGGCGGCGAACGTCCGCTGGCTGCGCGCCCCGAACCGCTGCTGTGGCTGGACAGTGCCGCACATCCCTGTTTTGAGCAAACGCCGGTGCCGCTGGTGGTGTTCCCGCAGCTCGGTTTGTATCGTGAAGAGATGGCGCAGACGCTGGATAGCCTCGGCCGCAGCTGGCGCATTAGCTACAGCAGCGCCAGTTTGGTAGCGCTCGCCAGCGCCAGCGCCGCCGGATTGGGCTTAACGCTGCTGCCCGCCAGCTGCCGCTTGCCTGAACATCGCGTATTAGGCGAAGCCGATGGTTTGCCCTGCATCAACCATTTTGAACTGGCGCTGTTTTGCCGCGCGCCGCAGGACGATCTGCAGCAGGCGTTAGCCGCCGCGCTGGTGACCTTTTGTCAGTTGCAATGGCAGTGATTTTTCCACTGCTAACCAGTGGCAAATATCGCAGCGCGCTGCGTTGAGTTTTGCCAGATTAAGCGTTTCTCATTTGATGGAACCTCTGATGCAACTAACCTCTCCCAGCCGTCGCGAATTCCTTAGCCTGACCGCCGCCGGTAGCCTGCTGGCCGCCGGCATCAGCTACGCCGCGCCCGCTTCACCGCTGCTCGCCAACAGCCCGCAGCCGCACACGCCACCGCCGCGCGTTGCGCATTATCAACTGCTCAACGTACGCCTCGAAGAGGACTTTGAGCGCGACGGTAAAGAGGTGATCGCCACGCGCACCGCGCTGTACGACATCACCATCAAAGACGGCACTTTTGCGGCAATGGATGCCGCAGGCAAAGCGCGCAACGCCGCCTTGCCACAATGGGATGCCAACGGCGCCCTGCTGCTGCCGCGCACCCGCGATATGCATATCCATCTCGATAAAACCTTTTACGGTGGCCCGTGGGAAGCGCCGCGTCCGCGCCAGGGCAAAACCATCATGGATATGATTGCGCGCGAACAGGTGCTGATCCCGCAACTGCTGCCGACCTCGCAGGCGCGAGCGGAAGCGATCATTGGTTTGCTGCACAGCAAAGGCACCACCGAAGCGCGCAGCCACTGCAACATCGATCCGGTTAGCGGCCTGAAAAGCCTTGAGCACCTCAAGCTGGCGCTGGCGAATCATCCGGAATTCCCGTGTGAAATCGTTGCCTTCCCGCAGCACGGTTTGCTGCACTCGAAGGTCGATGGCTTGATGCGTGAAGCGATGCAGATGGGTGTGCAGTTTGTCGGCGGGCTCGATCCCACCAACGTGGATGGCGCGATGCAGGCGTCGCTGGATGCGATGTTCCAGATCGCCCTTGATTTCCAGCGCGGCGTGGATATCCATCTGCATGAAACCTCGTCATCCGGCGTGGCGGCGATTCAGTACATGATCGATACCATCGCGAAAAACCCGCAGCTCAAGGGCAAAGTGACGTTGAGCCACGGCTTTGCGCTTGGCACGCTGGAAGGCAAAGCGCTGGATCAGATGATCGCCGGCATGGCCGAACAGCAGATGAGCGTGGCCTCGACCATTCCAATTGGCAAACTGACCATGCCGCTGCCGCAGTTGCAGGCGGCGGGCATCACGGTGATGACCGGCACCGACAGCGTGATCGATCACTGGTCACCGTTTGGCACCGGCAGCATGCTGGAAAAAGCCAACTTGTACGCGCAGCTGTATCGCGGTTCCGATGAGTTCGGCTTGAGCCGCGCGCTGCATATCGCCACCGGCGGGATTTTGCCGCTGTCGAATCAGGGCGAGCGACAATGGCCGAAGGTCAACGATGAAGCCAGCATGATGCTGGTCGAGGCCAGCTGTTCCGCCGAAGCCGTCGCCCGCATCTCCCCGGTACGCGCCACCTTCCACCGCGGGTTGCCCGTATTCAGCGCCTGATGTTACCCGTAGGGTCGCCATTCATGGCGACCGTCTCAATGCACGCACCGTTTACATGGCGACCGTCTCAATGCACGCACCGTTTACATGGCGACCGTCTCAATGGCCGCACCACCCCAACAAAAAAGCCTCCGCAAGGAGGCTTTACGTACGACATAAACAGGGCGGCATGCGCACACCCAATGAGTGCTGGATTTTACGAAAGCATCTGAATCGCCAACGCGTACAGCCGCTGGTTTTCATCGTCACGGACAGGCTCTTCTTCCGCGTAACAGGCAATCATGGAACTCACTTTATCCGAGGATAAGGTTTCTCCATGCACATGCAGCGTTAACACGGCGCGGCCGACGATTTTCAGAATGTCTTCGTTTTGTCCCTGGACAGAATGACTCAAAATGACCTCTGAAATATTATGGGATTTTAATAATTAGCCAAATGGCGCGCTAAATATAAAGCAAATCCGCCATTCGTTTTAATCAGAATTTTACCTAACCGCAGTCATTCATTAGCCAGACACCTCTAAAAAGGGTGCCAAAAGACGTGATAACAGTTGTTTCACAACGCTAATTCTCCCTTTTCGTTAAAGATGTCTTTTTTTAACGCAACTTCTCAGGATTAAATCAACCTTAAAAGCATTAGAACTTCGCACCATTGAATGCCTAAAAAAGAGACAAGTCTGGTATAACGCTTACTGATTTCAAATAGGAACCAGCGGCGCTTTTGCCATTGCCGATCACGCCCCTTTCTGCCAGACTGACCGCCGCAATCCTACCCGCAATTAGAGACTTTCCCGTGACTGCTTTTTCTACCCTGACGCAACTGCCCGCCAGCCAACTCGATAACCTGCGCGAGATGGGTTTCGACGCCATGACGCCGATTCAGGCCGCTTCCCTGCCCGCTATTCTGGAAGGGCGCGACGTGCGTGCGCAGGCGAAAACCGGCAGTGGCAAAACCGCCGCCTTTGGCGTGGGTTTGCTGAACCGCATCGATAACAGCCAGTTTCACACCCAGGCGCTGATTCTGTGCCCGACGCGTGAACTGGCCGATCAGGTCAGTAACGTGCTGCGCCAGCTGGCGCGTTTTACGCGCAATATCAAAATTCTGACGCTGTGCGGCGGCCAGCCAATGAGCGCGCAGCGCGATTCCTTAGTGCATGCGCCCCACATTGTGGTCGGCACGCCGGGCCGTTTGCTCGATCACCTGAAGCGCGACAACCTCGATCTCAGCCAGCTGCAAACGCTGGTGCTGGATGAAGCCGATCGTATGCTGGAGATGGGCTTTCGCGACGATATGGAAGCGATCATCGGCTTTACGCCGGAAACGCGCCAGACGCTGCTGTTCTCTGCGACCTGGCCGGATACCATCGCCAGCCTTAGCCAGCGTTTTCAGCGTGATGCGCTGGCGGTCGCCACCGAAGATAAAACCGAGTTACCAACCATTGAGCAGCAGTTTATTGAAGCCAGTGCCAAAGAGCGTCACAGCCTACTCGGTGCGCTGCTCAGCCAGCAGCAACCGGCCTCCTGCGTGGTGTTCTGTAACACCAAGCGCGAGTGTGACGACGTGGCCGCTGCGCTCAACGAACGTGATATCAGTGCGTTAGCGCTGCATGGCGATCTCGAGCAGCGCGATCGTGAGCGCGTGCTGATTCGCTTCGCCAACGGCAGCATCCGCGTATTGATTGCTACCGACGTCGCCGCGCGCGGTCTGGATATTAAGTCGCTGGCGCTGGTGGTGAATTTCCAGCTGGCGTGGGATCCGGAAGTGCACATTCACCGTATTGGCCGTACCGGTCGCGCCGGTGAAAAAGGTCTGGCGGTGAGCTTTGTCGCCCCCGACGAAATGGTGCGCGCCAATGCGCTGGAAGAGTATCTGCAGCAGAAGCTTAACTGGGTTTCCTCCAGCACGCTGAAAGGCACCAGCGCCAAATCGCTGCCGGCGACCAAAATGACGCTGTGCATTGATGGTGGCCGCAAAGCCAAAATCCGTCCCGGCGATATTCTGGGTGCCTTGACCGGCGAAGCCGGTTTCAGCGGCGATCAGATCGGCAAGATCGATATGACGGCCACGCACGCCTATGTAGCTATCGACGCCGCTCAGGCGAAGAAAGCGCTGATCAAGCTGAAAGAGGGCAAGATCAAAGGTAAAAGCGTGCGCGCCATTCTGTTGAAATAAATCGTACCCGCGTGAGGGCGATCGCTCTCACGCTAAAATTTCCGTTATCTCCCCTTCATTTTTTTTCTCTTCTGCCGATAAGTTAATCACGGCGATATTGCCCTGCCCTTTACCCAGCCCAGATCTGCTCCGAGGCCATGATGGATAATTTTCAGAAAGAGATCGATGAACGCGCCAACCTTGCGCTTTCCAATAAATTCGAACTGCTGTTGTTCCGACTGGGTTCCGATCAGCTGAAAGGCAAATCTGAGCTATACGGCATCAACGTGTTTAAACTGCGTGAAATCGTGCCGATGCCAACCATCACCCGCGCTGCGGGCATGCAATCGCCGCTGCTCGGCATGGCGAGTATTCGCGGCCAGTTTATTCCGGTTATCGATCTGCCTGCCGTGACCGGTTGCAAACCGGAAACCGGCCTTAACCTGCTGCTGGTGACCGAATATGCACGCAGCACCCAGGCGTTTGCCGTGGAATCGGTGGAGAATATTGTGCGTCTCGACTGGAGCCAGGTGCATACCGCTGAAGCGGGCATCGGTAGCCGCAACATCACCAGCATCGCTTGTCTGGATACCGATGGTCAGAGCAACAATCTGGCGATGGTGCTGGACGTTGAGCAGATTCTGTATGACATCATTCCTTCCGTGCGCGGCGTTGAGCCGAGCGCAGAGACCGCCAAAGACTTCAATCTGAAGCCAGGTCAGGTAGCGATTGTGGCGGAAGATTCCAAAGTGGCGCGTCAGCTGCTGGAGCAAGGCCTGAAAAGCATGGGCATCCCGGCGATTATGCACAACACCGGTCTTGAAGCCTGGATCAAAATTAACGAGATGCAGAAAGAAGCCGCAGCCAACGGTGAATCGATCCACGACAAGATCGCGCTGGTGCTGACCGATCTCGAAATGCCGGAAATGGATGGCTTTACCTTAACGCGCAACATCAAGCGCGATAACAATCTGCGTCAGATTCCGGTGGTGATTCACTCATCGCTCTCCGGCAGCGCCAACGAAGATCACGTGCGTAAAGTCGGTGCTGATGGTTACGTGGCGAAATTCGAAATCAACGAGCTGTCGAATGTGATTCACGGCGTGCTGAAAAAGCCGCGTTAATTATCGTAACGCCCCCCTTCATGGCGTAATGCTTGTCAGTTAAGCCAACGACGCTTGCGCTGGCCCGGGACACTTTTGGTCTGGCGGTCCTCGCGCCGCTATCGCGGTGCCTTCACTTCGCTCGTCTGCCTGACGGACCGGCTGAGACGGGACTTCCATGTCCCGGCTCAGCCTTTCGCCCGCGTCCTGCGGGCTCTCCTGGCTTCCTCGTTCCGTTCAGCGCTGCGGATTGCCTGCCCAAAAGTGTCCCCGGCCTGCTCGTAAGCTTCAGTGCGTGTTGTTGAAAAGGGCACATTTCCAGAGGCGCTGGCACGTCTGCTGCGGCAAAAGGGCATTCGCAGCGCTGAGGCTTTTACGTTGGGCCAGGAGCCTCACGCATGGATGCGTGAGGCAGTTCGGGGCCGGCCAGGACGGCCGATCCGCGAACGGTCCGTTGGCACAACGTGGAAGCCGAAGGTACCGCGTTAGCGGCGCGAGGACGGCCCGTGACGCAGCAGATGCGTCAGAGCCCGCACCAAATTCAGGGAAACATGATTTCAGTATTACGCCATTCATCTCAACCAGTTAACCAGGTGCGCATGAATGCGCACCCTACAAAATCCCCAGCATTCCCGTCCAGCCAAATCTCAATGTTAACGTCATTAACCAAACTGTGACGTACCTCTAAAAAATTAAAGTTAAAACATTAACAACCGATAACTGATAGCGCTTGCGCCGGTGCTGCCATACCAGCTTTGTCACGCTGCGCAACGATTTTCACCTTACAAAACATCAACCTGAAGCGGGCACCTTGCCTGCTTGTCCGTCTTGAAAACATCAATTTTTGGCATTACGGGGAGATCCAATGTTGAGCTTAAAAAATATGAAGGTCGGCGTCCGTCTGGGCATCGCCTTTGGTCTGGTGGTGGCACTGTTAATCATCGTCGGCGTGACGTCGATAACCAAAATTAATAACATCAAAACCGGCATTACCTCGATCGTTGAAGATCGCTACATGAAAGTCCGTCTTGGCTTTGACGTGCGCGACGGCGTGAACGAACAGATCAAATATCTGCGCGGCATCGTGATTGATACCACGCGTCCGGAAAATAACGTCAAACGTTATCAGCAATTAGCGGACGCCACCGATAAAACCAACAGCGCGATGAATAAAATCAAAGCGGTGCAGGTGACTGAAGTGGGTAAAAAGAAAATTGCTGGGCTGCTGGCCGCCAGCGACAAGTTTGAAGCCGAGAAGAAAACGCTGCTGGATCTGGTGCATGCGGGCGATGCCGAAGCCGCCAGTACCTATGTTTTAAAATCGATCACCAGCACGCAGAATGCCTTTCTTGATAGCGCCGTGGCGTTTGCCAACTCACAGTCACAACAGCTGGAGCAGGAAGGCGCAAAAATTATTGATAACGGCTCATCAGCCATTGAGATGACGCTGATCTTCTCTGCTATCGCCATTGCCGCCGCCATCGTGTTGGGCTTTATGCTGACGCGATCGATTGTGCGTCCGCTGAATGAAGCGGTGGAAATCGCCGGGAAAGTGGCGGCTGGCGATCTGAGTTCACATATAGAAGTGAGCGGCAAAGATGAAACGGCGGTGCTGATGCAGGCGCTGCAGGCGATGAACGACAATCTACTGACCATCGTTTCCGATGTGCGCGCCGGTTCCGATACCATTGCCGTGGCATCAAATCAGATCTCAAGCGGCAACATCGATCTCTCGTCGCGTACCGAACAGCAGGCCAGCTCGCTGGAAGAGACCGCGTCAGCGATGGAGCAGATGACCGCCACCGTCAAGCACAACGCCGAGAACGCGCGCGAAGCCAATCAGCTGGTGGCCAATACCTCCAACGTCGCAAAGCAAGGCGGCATGGTGATGGAACAGGTGATCGAGAAGATGGAAGCGATTACGCTCTCTTCGAAGAAGATTGTCGATATTATCAGCGTGATCGACTCCATTGCTTTCCAGACTAACATTCTTTCTCTTAACGCCGCCGTCGAAGCCGCACGCGCCGGTGAACAAGGCCGTGGTTTCGCCGTGGTGGCCACCGAAGTGCGTAATCTGGCGGCGCGTTCGGCATCTGCGGCGAAAGAGATCAAGGTGTTGATCGAAGATTCAGTGGCGCAGGTAGATGAAGGTAGCCGTCTGGTGACACACGCCGGTTCAACCATCGGTGAAGTGGTTAACAGCGTGAAAAGCGTGGCGGACATCATGAGCGAAATCACCATTGCCAGCAGCGAGCAGAGCAGCGGTATCAGCGAGATCAACTCGGCGATTACGCAGATGGAAGCGGTAACGCAGCAGAACGCCGCGTTGGTGCAGGAAGCCTCAGCGGCGTCGCAGGCGTTGCAGGAACAGGCCGATCGTCTGGCGCAATCGATGAGTGTGTTTAAAACGGCGGCGGTGTAACGATAAACAGGTCGCCATGAATAGCAACCCTACGGGATTTATAGCGATTTTGAGTTAAGAATACGCACGACTGTTACAGCGACGGTGTTGAGGCGACATCCCAAACCGCTGAGCGAATGAGGGATTCCAGG
>NZ_DALYOQ010000111.1:0-7554 GCF_031974595.1 Pantoea sp. CTOTU46764
CGTGCTGGGCGCGGTTGAGAAAGCGCGTGAAGTCGCGGCGCGTGGTGCCGGTGCGGGCAGTTTGCTGTGCCGCGCGGCGGATGCCTGGGCCGATAAAGCCGGTGGCACCTCGGGCGCGTTGTGGGGCGTGGCGCTTACCGCGTTGGGTACCGCGCTGGGCGATCGTCAAACGCCAGACGCGCAGCGCGTGGCCACCGGCGTACGTGAAGCGAAAGAAGGCATCATGCACTTTGGTAAAGCGCGCGTCGGCGATAAAACCATGGTGGATGTGCTGGTGCCGTTTAGCGACAGCCTCAAGCCGTTACCGCTGGCGCGTCGTTAACCGATGCCTGGCTGAAGGCGGCGCAGGTGGCCGATAAAGCTGCACAGGACACCGCGCAGTTGGTACCCAAAATGGGGCGTGCGCGTCCGCTGGCAGAAAAAAGTGTTGGCACGCCGGATGCCGGAGCGATTTCGCTGGCATTGATCGTCAATACCGTCGGCGATCTGCTAAAAGAACACAGTGCCTCTGAACAAGGAGCTTGAAGCATGTCTCAGCCAAAAATCTGGCTCGGCGTCAGTTTGAAAATGTACTTCGGTTATCAGCAAACCTTGCAATGGTGTCGCGATGTGGCGGCATTAGCCGACCATGCTGCGGTGAAAAACGGTGAAGTGGGCTTGTTTGTGTTACCGGCTTATCCGGCGATTCCGGCGGTTGCAGAGATCTTCGCTAATACACCGGTGCGCTTCGGCGGCCAGGATGTTTGCCAGGCTGAGAACGGTGCCTGGACCGGCGAAGTCAGCGCCAGCATGTTGCAGGAGTTAGGCTGCTCGCTGGCCGAAATTGGTCACGCTGAGCGCCGTCGTCATTTCCACGAAGATAAAGTGCAAATCGCCGCCAAAGTGGCGATGTCGCTGCGTCACGGCATCACGCCGGTGCTGTGCATTGGCGAAGAAGTGCAGGCAGAACCGCAGCAGGCGATCGCACTGTGCCAGCAGCAGCTGGCCGAAGCGCTGGCCGAGTCGGCGCAGCAGGGCTTAAAGGGCGAAGTGTTCTTTGCCTACGAACCGCAGTGGGCGATTGGTGCGCCGCAACCGGCACCGGACAGCTACATCCGCGCAGTGTGCGCCGGATTGCAGCAACTCGCCACGCCGCCGGGCATTACGCTGAAAATCATCTACGGCGGCAGCGCGGGGCCGGGACTGATTCAGCGCCTTGGCGCGGACGTGAATGGCCTGTTCCTGGGGCGCTTTGCTCACGATCCCAACGCGTTGGCAAAAATTATTGATGAAGCCAGTGAGCTGGCTCAGGAGCTCGATTCATGAGCCGTATCGGACTCAGCACCTACGCCTTTTTCTGGCGCATGTCGTCGAAAGTAGCCAACCCGCTGACGTTGGAACAGATGCTGCAACAGACCGCCGATCTCGATGTCTCGGTGTTTCAAATCTGCGACTATCCGGCGATTGAAAGCTGGTCTGACGCGCAACTGCTGGCGCTGCGTCAGCAGGCCGATGCGCTCGGTATCACGCTGGAACTCGGCACGCGCGGCCTTGGCACAGAGCATCTGTGTCGTTATCTGCATATCGCGGAAATCCTCGATGCGCGGGTGATACGTTCGATGTTCTACACCACCGATCATCGTCCTTCCCTCGACGAAGCCGCCGCGCTGATTGGCGCAGTGTTGCCGGATTTTGCCCGCCAACAGGTGCGTCTCTGTCTGGAGACGTACGAGCAGGTGAACAGCGGCTCAATGATGTCGGTGATCAACAAGTTCCTGTCGCCGTGGCTCGGCGTGTGTCTCGATCCCGCCAACTGTGTCGCTGGACTCGAATTGCCAGAGCAGGTGATTGCCAACACCGCCGCGCGCGTCGGCAATCTGCACATCAAAGACTTTGCCTTCACGCGCCGTGATGGCTGGGTCGGCTTTACCTTTGCCGGTTGCCCGATGGGTGAAGGCTTACTGGATTACGACCGGATGATCGCCAGCGTGCGCCCGGCGGATAAAGGCATTAACCAAATCGTCGAACATTGGTTGCCGTGGCAGGACGATGCCGCGCTGACCTGCGAGCGAGAAGCCGAATGGACTCGCCGCACCGTTGAATTCTTACGTAGTAAACAAGATCAGGAGTAACAACATGAGCGTGCAACTGAAAACCATCACCGTGATTGGCGCGGGCGGCAAAATGGGTATGCGTATTTCTGCCAACTTCCAGAAAAGCGATTACCAGGTGTTTTACTGTGAGAACTCACCCAAGGCGCAAGAGCAGGTGAGCGCGCAGGGGCGCGAACTCTCTGATGCGGCCTCCGTGGTGCCATTGAGCGACGTGGTGATTCTGGCGGTGCCGGATATTGTGCTGGGCAAAGTCTCTGAAGGCGTGGTGCCACAGATGAAACCGGGCGCGATTCTGCTGACGCTGGACCCCGCAGCGGCCTACGCCAATCTGATTGCCCATCGCGATGGCATTGAATACGCGGTGGCGCATCCTTGCCATCCATCGGTATTCCTGGAGCGTTACACCAAGGAAGAACATGCTGATGCCTTCGGCGGTATCGCGGCGGTTCAGCACGTGGCGGCGTCATATGAAACCGGCTCTGATGAGCAGAAAGCCGAGCTGAGCAAGGTGATCAGCGTGATGTACGGGCCAGTGGAGCAAGTGCATTGGGTTACCGTGACGCAGCTGGCGTATCTGGAACCCACGCTGGTGGAAACCGTGGCCTGCATGGTCGGCGCGTTTATGAAAGAAGCGCTGGACGAAACCGTGAAACACAGCGGCGTGCCGGAAGAAGCGGCCAAAGCGATGTTGTACGGCCATATTCAAATCGCGCTGGCCGTGGCGTTCCGCGCCACCAACCCGTTCTCGGATGCCTGCATGATCGCCATGGAGTACGGCCGTGAGAAGATTGTGAAACCGGACTGGAAGCAGATCTTCGATCAGAAAGAGCTGGATATCGTGATTGCCCGTATGCTGAAAATCGACGCCATCAAGCGCTAAGCGTGATGCTCGATCGACTCGCGGCGCTGTGGTCTGGCGAAGCGAGTCGTATCAATGATATAACTCCTTCCCAAAGTCAGATCTTGCCCCATTTTGTAGGGTCGCCATTTATGGTGACCAGGTGCGCATGAATGCGCACCCTACATGGAGTGGTCACAACTTCTTCAAATAACACCAAAAAGACAGGTTACGGATGGAAAAAAACACGCTTTCTCAGGACTCCGAGCTGCTGACGGAAATAGCTGTCGCCTATTATCAGGACGAAATCACCCAGGAGGAGATTGCGCGTAAGTTTGGTATTTCCCGCATTAAAGTTGGCCGACTGCTCAAACGCGCGCGCGAAGAGGGCATCGTCGAGATCAACGTGCGTTACCATCCCGTCTTCAGCACCCGCCTCGAGCAACAGCTGCAAAATCGCTTCCCACAACTGCAACGTGCGTTGATAGCGCTCGATCAGCCCGATCAGGAAGAGCAGCGACGTCAGGTTGCCGCGCTGGTGTCGTCACATTTAGCGCAGTCGCTGAAAGACGACGCCATTGTCGCCGTTGGGCAAGGGCGCAACGTTGCCGCTGTCGCCGATTATCCCGGCCAGGTGCCGACGCGTAACTGCCTGTTTATTAGCGGCATTGGCGGCACGCATCGTCCAGGCGATGCCATCAATGCTGACCATATCAGCCGTCGTTTGGCCAAGAAGTTTGGCGGCATCAGCGAAACGTTGTATGCGCCTGCCTATGTTGAGAACCGCGCGCTGCGCGACGCTTTTATGCAAAACGGCACCATCAAAGAGACGCTGGACCGCGCGCGCAAAGCGGATGTGGCGCTGGTGGGCATCGGTGACATGAATGAAAACAGCTATATGGTGAAGCTCGGCTGGTTCACACCGCACGAAATCATCGACGCCAGCGTTAATCAGGGCGTGACGGGCGATGTCGCCGGCTATGACTTCTTCAATTCGCAGGGCCAACACGTAGATACCGTGATGAACGATCGCGTGATTGGGCTGAGCATCGATGAGCTGCGCAAAATCCCCTGTGTGATCGCCATTGCCGCAGAAAATACCAAAGCGATGGCGATCCTCGGCGCACTGCGCACTGGCGCGATCGATATCATTGCCACCACCGCGCAGAACATTCGCACCATATTAAGTTTGTCGCAGGAAAAGGTGTAGTTAAACGGCCAACCCTTTGTAGGGTCGCCATTTATGGTGACCGAAAGACGCTTAACTAACGAGCATTCCGCGAAAAAGTTTACCGTTTTACCATTCAACGGCGTTCATCGCCGTTAATACGGAATATTTTAAACTCAATGAACAGCCTTATTCCGCAACGCGCAGTGCCATAACCGAACGGTCTTGTTCGTGCTATGTTCAGGATATATCCTGTATTTTTCCTTGTTGAGAATCCCTGCCAGATGACTAATGCGCGCTTGCTCTCGGTTGAAAACCTCTCGCTGCACACTCACGATCAGCGCTTGCTGGTGGATAACGTCTCTTTTGATCTTGATCGCAAGGAAATCCTGGCGTTAGTCGGCGAGTCGGGCTCAGGTAAAACCTTAACGTCGCTGGCGCTGATGAACTTGCTGCCCACGGGCGTGCAGCAGAGTGGTGGCCGCGTGGTGTTTAATGGCGAACCGCTGGATGCGCGCAAAACCCAGCAATTACGCGGCTGCCGCATCGCTACCGTGTTTCAGGAACCAATGACCAGCATGAATCCCACGCTGCGTATTGGTGAGCAGATTGCCGAAGTGCTGGTGCGGCATCGTCAGTTCAGCTGGAAACAGGCGCAGCAGGAAGCGATTGCGCTGCTGGATCGCGTTGGCATCGTCAATCCTGCACAGCGCGCGCGTCAGTATATTCATCAGCTGTCGGGCGGCATGCGGCAACGTGTGATGATCGCCAGCGCCATTAGCGGTCAGCCGGAATTATTGATTGCCGATGAGCCAACTACCGCGCTGGACGTCACCATTCAGGCGCAGATTCTGGCGCTGCTGCAGGAACTGCAACAAGAGATGGGCATGGGGATCTTATTGATCACCCACGATCTCTCGGTGGTGGCGCGCTACGCCGATCGCGTCTGCGTGATGCAGCAAGGGCAGCTGGTTGAACAGGGCGCGGTGCTGAGCACGCTCGGCGTGCCAACGCATCCTTACACACGCAAATTGATTGCCGCTTCAGCGACGCAAATCCCTGGGGCAATTGCGCCGGTTTATCAGCCGCCGCTGCTGGTGCTGCGTGACATCAGTAAAAGCTATCCGCTGCCGCGCCGTTTGCCGCTGTGGCCTGCCAAACGGCAAACCGTTTTGCATCCGGCCAATCTGTCGATTGCGCAGGGCGAAATCGTCGGGCTGATTGGCGAATCCGGCTCCGGCAAAACCACATTGGGCAGCGCGGCGATTGGCCTGATTACAGCAGATGGTGGCGAGGTGCATTTTCAGGGGCAGCATCTGCAAGGGCGCCAGCTGAATACGTTACGTCGTCACGCGCAGATCATCTTTCAGGACCCTTACGCCAGTTTGAATCCCAAAATTCCAGTCGGCGAGCAGATCGCTGAACCACTTCGCGTCTGGCAGCTGCGCAAAGGCGCGGCGGTGGATGAACGCGTCAAAGAGTTGCTGGCGTTGGTGGGATTGAAGGCCGAACATGCCGGGCGTCTGCCGGGCGCGTTTTCCGGCGGTCAGCGTCAGCGTATCGCCATTGCGCGCGCGCTGGCGATGGAGCCGAAGTTGCTGGTGGCGGATGAAGCGGTGGCGGCGCTGGATTTATCGGTGCGCGGGCAGATTCTGGCGCTGTTTAATGATTTACGCCACAAGCTGGGATTATCGGTGCTGTTTATCAGCCACGATCTCAGCGCGTTGCGTCAGTTGTGCGATCGCGTGGTGGTGATGTATCACGGCAAGATTGTGGAGTCCGGCGCGACCGCCAGCGTGATTAATCATCCGCAGGACAATTACACCCGCCAACTGCTCGCCGCTGCGCCGGACGTTCAGCAGGCGCTGGCGCTGCGATCAGCTGCCGTGTAACAGCGGCAGTTCGTGATGTTCAGCCCATTCGTGCCAGGAACCGACATACACCGAAACATGGGGATAGCCCGCCAGCTTCAACGCCGCCAACACCGTGGCGGCGCGGGCACCGCGATGGCAATAAACCTGCAACTTCGCATCTTTACTCAATCCTGCCGCCTCGGCGCGTGCGGCAATCTGCTGCGCTGCTAAGAAATGGCCGTTGGCAATGACATCCTCCCAAAATAGCAGCTGAGAGTGCGGAATGCGTCCGGCGCGCGGGCAGCAGGCATGCGCAAAACTGCCTTCAAACTCGCTCGGGCGGCGTGCATCCACGTTGACCACATTCACTCCATCTGCTGCTAATACCTGTTCCCGGCTGCACACCAGCTCGCGGTTCCACGCGGATGCGTTTGCTGCGGGTGGATGCGCCACCGTGCGGCTTAATCCCAATCCCGGACTGAGTTCATAGCCTGCTGCAATCCACGCCTCCACGCCGCCATTCAGAATCAGCGCATCATCACGCTTGAGCAACCACGCGAACCAGGCACCGCGCGGCGAACGCATGCCAACCTGCTGTTCGAAAAATACCGGCGTGGCGTTGGGATTGGCGATAAACATCGGTTGCAACGCGGTGGCGGCTTCTGCAGCCATCACCGCTAAACCCGCCTCGCTGCAATCCTCAATAAAATAGTCGTAGACGTTACAGTGCTGCGCGCCGGGTAAGGTGGCGCGTTGCCAGTCGGCGAACTCGCGCACGTCGATCAGCAGAAATGCTTCGCCTTTTGCCTGGCGCTGATGCAGTGCAAGCACATCAATGATCATGCAGAACTCCTGAAAACAGCGACTGCAACGAACCGAGTTCGTCGTGCTCGGCGGCCTGCAACACGCGGGCGGCGAGGGCGATATCAAACACGTTGAGGCCAAACGAGGAGAAATAGACGCTGTCATCGGGCTGTGGACGCCAGTTATCCAGCAGCAGCGCGGCGAGATCGGCCGCCACATCCTGCTCACGAAACTCACCGGCGCGGAACATCTGGAACAGGCTTTTGGCGCTGCGCTGGGCAAAATCGCCCCATGCATCGACCACCACCTTGCTGCTGGCTTTGATGGCGGCGAAACTGACTTCGTGATAGCCGACCTGCACAATGATCCTGCCAGGCTGGATCGCTTCGGCATCAATAATCGGCTGGTCGGCGCTGGTGCAGGTCAGCACCGCGTCATAAGGCTGCGCCAGAGCGAGCTGCAAATCAGTTTCTATCTGCACTTCGCGCAACGCATTGAGTTTAAAAGGCGAGCGATTCCACACGCCAATCTGTTCCAACTGCGGAAACAGCTGCTGCAACATGCGCAGATGCGCCTGAGCATGCAAACCGGCACCCAGCAGCAGCACGCGTTTCACCGGACGCGGCGCGGCCAGTTGAAGCGCCAGCGCGCTCACCGCCGCGGTGCGCGCAGCGGTTAATGCGCCGCTGGCCAGCAAACCACGCGGAATACCGCTTTGCGCATCGTTAATCAGGGTTAAGGCTAAGGCGGCGGGCAGCGCATCCGGTCGCTGTGGACGATGTGCCGTCCACTTTACGC
>NZ_DALYOQ010000112.1:0-7470 GCF_031974595.1 Pantoea sp. CTOTU46764
CGCGACATCATGCTCAAGGTTGCTTTATCTGAAAACGATTTGAATGTGCCAACCATCACCAAAATTTTCGCCAACGCCAACTGGTATGAGCGTGAAACCTGGGAGATGTTTGGCATCACTTTCAATGGTCACCCGCACCTGACGCGCATCATGATGCCGCAGACGTGGGAAGGCCATCCGCTGCGTAAAGATTACCCGGCGCGTGCCACCGAGTTCGATCCCTTCGAACTGACCAAGCAGAAAGAAGATCTGGAAATGGAGGCGCTGACCTTTAAGCCTGAAGATTGGGGCATGAAGCGCAGTACCACCAATGAGGACTTCATGTTCCTCAACCTCGGTCCAAACCACCCCTCTGCGCACGGTGCTTTCCGTATCATTCTGCAGTTGGATGGTGAAGAGATCGTCGATTGCGTTCCCGATGTCGGCTACCACCATCGTGGTGCTGAGAAGATGGGCGAGCGCCAATCCTGGCACAGCTACATTCCGTATACCGACCGTATCGAATATCTTGGCGGCTGTGTAAACGAAATGCCGTACGTGCTGGCGGTGGAAAAACTGGCTGGCATCACCGTTCCGGATCGCGTCAATGTAATCCGTGTGATGCTTTCTGAGCTGTTCCGCATCAACAGCCATCTGCTCTATATCTCTACCTTTATTCAGGATGTCGGTGCGATGACGCCGGTGTTCTTTGCCTTTACCGACCGTCAGAAAATCTATGATGTGGTGGAAGCAATTACCGGTTTCCGTATGCACCCGGCGTGGTTCCGCATCGGCGGCGTAGCGCATGACCTGCCGAAAGGCTGGGAACGTCTGCTGCGCGATTTCCTCGACTGGATGCCGAAGCGTCTGAAAGAGTACGACAAAGCCGCACTGCGCAATACCGTGTTGATGGGCCGTTCGCAAGGCGTTGCGGCGTACAACATGGATGAAGCATTGGCGTGGGGCACCACCGGCGCAGGTTTGCGTGCCACCGGTTTAGATTTTGACGTGCGTAAATGGCGTCCGTATTCAGGCTACGAAAACTTCGATTTCGAGATTCCGGTTGGCGCTGGCATCAGTGATGCGTACACCCGTGTTCAGCTGAAAATGGAAGAGATGTGGCAGTCACTGCGCATTCTGGAACAGTGCCTGAACAACATGCCTGAAGGCCCGTTCAAAGCGGATCATCCGCTGACAACGCCGCCGCCGAAAGAGCGCACGCTGCAGCACATTGAAACCCTGATCACTCACTTCCTGCAGGTTTCGTGGGGCCCAATCATGCCGGCCAACGAATCCTTCCAGATGATTGAAGCGACTAAAGGGATCAACAGTTACTACCTGACCAGCGATGGCAGCACCATGAGCTATCGCACCCGCGTGCGTACGCCGAGCTTCCCGCACCTGCAGCAGATCCCATCGGTGATCCGCGGCAGCCTGGTATCCGACTTGATCGTTTACCTCGGTAGTATCGATTTTGTTATGTCAGACGTGGACCGCTAATTATGCACGATCAAAAAATTGCTATTCACACCATCGACCCTACAGAGGTCTTCGTGCTGAGCGAGGCCGAGCATCACGCTATCGAGCACGAGAAACACCATTACGAAGATGCACGCGCCGCTTCGATCGAAGCGTTGAAGATCGTGCAGAAACAGCGCGGTTGGGTGCCAGATGGCGCGATTAACGCCATCGCCGACGTTCTGGGCATTCCTGCCAGTGATGTTGAAGGTGTGGCGACGTTCTATAGCCAAATCTACCGCACGCCGGTTGGCCGTCACGTCATTCGCTACTGTGACAGCGTGGTGTGCCACATTACGGGTTATCAGGGGATTCAGGATGCGCTGGAGCAGAAGCTGAACATCAAGCCGGGCCAAACCACGGCGGATGGTCGCTTTACGCTGCTGCCCACTTGCTGCCTCGGTAACTGCGATAAAGGGCCAACCATGATGGTGGATGAAGATACCCACGTTCATCTGACGCCTGAAGGCATCGCTAACTTGCTGGAGCAGTATCAATGACCATTAAACAGATCATTCGTACTGCCGAAACGCATCCGCTGACCTGGCGTCTCCGTGACGACAAGCAGCCGATCTGGATCGATGAATATCGCAGTAAAAACGGTTATGTCGGCGCAGAAAAAGCGCTGAAAGATTTTAGCCAGGACGAAATCGTCGCGGCGGTCAAAGACTCCGGCCTGAAAGGTCGCGGTGGCGCGGGCTTTAACACCGGCCTGAAGTGGAGCCTGATGCCGAAAGACGAATCCATGAACATCCGTTACCTGCTGTGTAATGCCGATGAAATGGAGCCGGGCACGTATAAAGACCGCTTGCTGATGGAGCAACTGCCGCACCAGTTGGTGGAAGGTATGCTGATCAGTGCGTTCGCGCTGAAAGCTTATCGTGGCTATATCTTCTTGCGTGGTGAGTACATCGAAGCGGCCGTCAATCTGCGTCGCGCGATTGCCGAAGCCACTGAAGCCGGCTACCTCGGCAAGAATATTCTTGGTACCGGTTTTGATTTCGAGTTGATCGTCCACACCGGTGCAGGTCGTTATATCTGCGGCGAAGAGACTGCATTGATCAACTCGCTGGAAGGACGTCGTGCCAACCCACGTTCTAAGCCGCCATTCCCGGCCAGTGCTGGCGTGTGGGGCAAGCCGACCTGCGTTAACAACGTGGAAACGCTGTCGAACGTGCCTGCCATCTTCCTTAACGGCGTTGACTGGTACAAAAACATCTCTACCAGCGAAGACACCGGCACCAAAATGATGGGCTTTTCCGGTCGCGTGAAAAATCCTGGCGTCTGGGAATTGCCGTTCGGTACCACCGCGCGTGAAATCCTCGAGGATTACGCCGGCGGCATGCGCGATGGCTTGAAATTCAAAGCCTGGCAGCCAGGCGGCGCAGGAACTGACTTCCTCACCGATCAGCACCTCGATCTGCCGATGGAGTTTGCCAGCATTGGTAAAGCCGGCAGCCGTTTAGGTACGGCGCTGGCGATGGCGGTCGATCACGAAATCAACATGGTTTCGTTGGTGCGTAACCTGGAAGAGTTCTTTGCGCGCGAATCCTGCGGCTGGTGTACGCCGTGCCGCGATGGCTTGCCATGGAGCGTGAAGATCCTGCGTGCGCTGGAGCAGAAGAAAGGTCAGCCGGGTGATATCGAAACCCTGCAGCAACTCTGCCGTCAGCTTGGCCCAGGTAAAACCTTCTGTGCCCACGCACCGGGCGCCGTCGAGCCATTGCAGAGCGCGATTAAATATTTCCGTGAAGAGTTTGAAGCTGGCATTGCGCCGCAGGTGTTTGGCAATACCCGAGCCATCGGCGGTATTCAGCCGAACCTGCTGAAAGCGCGCTGGTAATCAGCCGACACGGAACTCACCTCACGCCGAAATGGCGTGGGGAAAGAATTAGATGTTTAACGCTCGTCCTAGGGCGAGCCTTACGGAAGCATGTTCACTATGGCTACAATCCATGTAGACGGTAAAGAATATGATGTGAACGGAGCGGACAACCTGCTGCAGGCGTGTCTCTCTCTGGGCCTTGATATTCCTTATTTTTGCTGGCATCCGGCGCTGGGAAGCGTAGGGGCCTGCCGCCAGTGCGCGGTGAAGCAATTCCAGAATGCCGAAGATACCCGCGGTCGCCTTGTCATGTCCTGCATGACTCCAGCGTCAGACGGCACCTTTATCTCCATCGACGATGGCGAAGCCAAAGAGTTTCGTGAAAGCGTGGTGGAATGGCTGATGACCAACCATCCTCACGACTGCCCGGTGTGCGAAGAGGGCGGTAACTGCCATCTGCAAGATATGACGGTAATGACCGGACACAGTTTCCGTCGTTATCGCTTCACTAAACGTACCCACCAGAATCAGGATCTCGGCCCGTTCATTTCGCATGAAATGAACCGCTGTATCGCCTGCTATCGCTGCGTGCGTTACTACAAAGATTATGCTGACGGCAAAGATCTCGGCGTCTATGGCGCTCACGACAACGTCTACTTTGGTCGTCCGGAAGATGGCACGCTGGAAAGCGAATTCTCCGGTAACCTGGTGGAAATCTGTCCGACAGGCGTATTCACCGATAAAACGCACTCCGAACGCTATAACCGTAAATGGGATATGCAGTTCGCGCCAAGCATCTGTCAGCAGTGCAGCGTGGGTTGTAACACCAGCCCAGGCGAGCGCTACGGCGAACTGCGTCGTATCGAAAACCGTTACAACGGCACCGTAAACCACTATTTCCTGTGCGATCGCGGTCGTTTCGGTTACGGCTACGTCAACCGCAAAGATCGTCCACGTCATCCGGTACAGCAACGCGGCAACGATTGGGTCAGCCTGAATGCTGAACAAGCGGTGAATGCGGCGGCGGATGTATTGCGCCGGGCGAAAAAAGTGATTGGTATTGGTTCCCCGCGCGCCAGCATTGAAAGCAACTTCGCGTTGCGTGAGCTGGTAGGCGCAGCCAACTTCTCAACCGGTATGCCAGCAGGTGAGCAGGCTCGCGTTGAACTGATGCTGAAAGTCCTGCAGGACGGCGGCATCTACACGCCATCACTGCGTGAAATTGAAAGCTACGATGCGGTGCTGGTGCTGGGTGAAGATTTGACTCAGGTTGGCGCACGCGTGGCGTTGTCTGTACGTCAGGCAGTAAAAGGCAAAGCACGTGAGATGGCAGCAGCGCAGAAAGTGGCTGACTGGCAGATCGCAGCAATCCTTAATATCGGTCAGCATGCCAAACATCCGCTGTTCGTCACCAACGTCGATGAAACCCGCCTGGATGATATCGCTGCATGGAGCTATCGCGCACCGGTGGAAGATCAGGCGCGTCTTGGCTTCGCGATTGCCAATGCGCTGGATGAAAGTGCGCCGGCAGTCAGCGACTTCGACAGCAAACTCAACGGCAAAGTTGATGTGGTGGTTCAGGCGTTAGCAGGTGCGAAAAAACCGCTGATTATCTCCGGAACCCATTCCGGTAGCATCGCGATGATTGAAGCCGCTGCTAACGTGGCGAAAGCCCTGAAAGCGCGCGGTGCCGATGTCGGTATTACCTTCCTTGCGGGCGCGGCGAACAGTTTTGGCCTCGGCCTGATGGGCGGTCAATCGCTGGATAGCGCGCTGGAACAACTGAGCAAAGGCGAAGCTGATGCGCTGGTGGTGCTGGAAAACGATCTCTATCGTCATGCACCTAAAGCCAACGTCGATGCGGCGCTGAATACTACCGCTAACGTGATTGTGGTTGATCATCAACGCACCGCCACGCTGGAAAAAGCCGGTTTAGTGCTCTCCACCGCCAGCTTCGCGGAAAGTGATGGCACCTCAATCAACCACGAAGGCCGCGCGCAGCGCTTCTTCCAGGTTTATGATCCCGCTTATTACGATGAGAGCGTAGTGATGCTGGAAAGCTGGCGCTGGTTGCGTTCGCTGCACAGCGCGGTTGAAAGCCGTCACATCGACTGGACTCAGCTGGATCACGTGATTGATGCCACCGTTGCGGCGCTGCCGCAGCTGAAAGGCATTAAGGATGCTGCGCCAGACGCCAGCTTCCGAATCCGCGGTCAAAAACTGGCACGATCACCGCACCGTAACAGTGGCCGTACAGCAATGCGCGCCAACATCAGCGTGCATGAACCGCGTCAGCCGCAAGATAAAGACACCATGTTTGCCTTCTCCATGGAAGGTAACAACCAACCAAGCGCACCGCGTTCGCAGATTCCATTTGCCTGGGCGCCAGGCTGGAACTCACCGCAAGCATGGAACAAGTTCCAGGCTGAAGTGGGCGGCAAACTGCGTCATGGCGATCCAGGCGTACGTCTGTTCGAAGCCAGCGATCGCTCGCTGCCGTGGTTTACCGCGATTCCGGAAAGCTTTGTTGAAGGCAGCCAGTGGCGCGTCGCACCTTACTATCAGCTGTTTGGTAGCGAGGAGATGACTCAGCGTTCAACCACCTTCAAGAAACGCATGTCACCAGCCACGCTAGTGATTAACCCGGCTGATGCTGAGAAACTGGGCGTCAATAACGGTGCTTCCGTTGAGCTGGTCTGTGCGGGCGAAACACTGCGCTTGCCGGTACGTTTCTCTGCGTCGTTGCAAGCAGGGCAGGTTGGTTTACCGCTCGGTATGCCGGGTGTGCCGCCGTTCCTCTCAGGTGCGCAAATTGACAAACTGCAGGAGGCCGCGCAATGAGTTGGCTGACACCGGACGTTATTGAAATCCTGATCAACATCGGCAAAGCGCTGGTCATCTTGTTGGTGGTAGTCGGTTGCGGTGCTTTCATGAGTTTTGCCGAGCGTCGTCTGCTCGGCCTGTGGCAGAACCGTTACGGACCGAACCGTGTTGGCTGGGGCGGCTCGTTGCAGCTGGCTGCCGACATGATCAAAATGTTCTTTAAAGAGGACTGGGTTCCACCGTTTACCGACCGCTTCATTTTTACGCTGGCACCGGTTATCGCCTTCGTATCGCTGCTGCTGGCCTTCGCCATTGTGCCGGTTTCGCCAACCTGGATGGTCACTGACCTGAACATCGGTCTGCTGTTCTTCCTGATGATGGCGGGTCTGGCGGTGTATGCCGTGCTGTTCGCTGGCTGGTCGAGTAACAACAAATACTCACTGTTGGGTGCGATGCGTGCATCGGCGCAGACGCTGAGCTACGAAGTGTTCCTTGGTCTGTCACTGATGGGCGTGGTGGCGCAAGCCGGCTCGTTCAATATGAATGCCATTGTCGAAAGCCAGGCGCATCTGTGGAACATCATTCCTCAGTTCTTCGGCTTCCTTACCTTCTGCATCGCGGGCGTAGCGGTATGTCACCGTCATCCGTTTGACCAACCAGAAGCGGAGCAGGAACTGGCGGACGGTTACCACATCGAATACGCCGGTATGAAGTTCGGCCTGTTCTTCGTCGGTGAATACGTGGCGATCACCACCGTTTCAGCGCTGATCGTGACGCTGTTCTTCGGTGGCTGGCACGGCCCGTTCCTGCCGCCATTCATCTGGTTCGCTCTGAAAACAGCGTTCTTTATGGTGATGTTTATCCTGATTCGTGCTGCGCTGCCGCGTCCACGCTATGACCAGGTGCTGTCGTTCGGCTGGAAAGTGTGTCTGCCGTTGACGCTGTTGAACCTGCTGGCGACCGCCGCAGTGATTCTGTACACCGCGCAGTAAGGGACATTGAGATGACTTTAAAAGATATTGTCGTTGGCTTCGGCACGACAGTGCGCAGTATCTGGATGATAGGCATGCATGCCTTCGCCAAGCGCGAAACCCAAATGTATCCGGAAGAGCCGGTTTACCTGCCGCCACGCTACCGTGGCCGTATCGTGCTGACGCGCGATCCGGACGGCGCAGAGCGTTGCGTTGCCTGTAACTTGTGTGCGGTAGCGTGTCCTGTCGGCTGTATCTCACTGCAGAAAGCCGAGACGCAAGATGGACGCTGGTATCCGGAATTCTTCCGCATCAACTTCTCACGCTGCATCTTCTGCGGCCTGTGTGAAGAGG
>NZ_DALYOQ010000113.1:0-1123 GCF_031974595.1 Pantoea sp. CTOTU46764
GCCGATGAGCGGCTGATGCAAGAGCTGCAAGTTGTGCTGCAACGCAATAGCTGTGACGGTGATTCCACCGTCCAGCATCTCGAAGCCGGTTCGTTAGAGGAAATGCTCGCGCGGGTACACGCGCTATTTAACGCGCAACAGAAAGTTGAAACAGACTGCGTGGAGATCGGTGAATTTACCCTACAACTCTCCAGAAAAATGGTCTGGCACGCTGGTAAACCGCTGGACTTGACGCCTAAAGAATTCGTTATTTTATCGCGTTTAATGCTGGCGAAAGGCGAAGCGGTTCCGCGTGACACCTTGCTAAAAGATATTTATCAATGGGCAACAGAACCGGCCACCAATACGTTAGAGGTGCATATTCATAATCTGCGCGAGAAAATCGGTAAGGCGTATATTAAAACGCTGCGTGGCGTAGGTTACCGTTTTATTGTCTCGGGAAAGTAAAAACCGTAGGGTCGCCATTCATGGCGACCGTTTAACACTAAGGCGAAGAATATCCCTTAAGATTTGTTAATAAGAAAAACTTAAGTAATAATCACCTCTCAACCAGATCGTATTCCAGGGAGGAATAGATGTCTTCATTGCCTTACTACATCGCCATCTTATTGATTATCTGCGTAACCTTTATCTCTTTCAGCTTGATGTTAGATCTCTTCGAGATGCGCGAATGGATGCATCACACCACGCATTTTCTCGAAACAACCCTTAAAGATCCTGATACGCCATAAGCGGGTGACCGCATCACGCCGCCACGCGGTCCGCGCCCAACAAATCCAGTATCCGGCTGCGCAGCGCCACCAGCTGCGGGTCGTCACGGCGGCGCGGCCACGGCAGATTAACCTCGATCACATCCACCACTTTTGCGGGTCTTGGACTGAACACCACCACGCGATTCGCCATCACCAGCGCTTCTTCCACGTCGTGCGTTACCATCAGCGTGGTGAACTGTTGCTCCTGCCACAGATCGACAATCTCCTGCTGCATTCGCAACCGCGTCAGTGAATCGAGCTTGCCGAGCGGTTCATCAAGGATCAATAGACGCGGCACGTTAACCAACGCGCGGGCCAACGCCGCACGCTGCGCCATACCGCCCGAAAGCTGATGCGGCCAGGCGCGGGCG
>NZ_DALYOQ010000113.1:1133-7437 GCF_031974595.1 Pantoea sp. CTOTU46764
CGCGCAGCGGGCGGCTCTCTCCGCGAATCTGCAAACCGAGGCCGACGTTGTCATAGACGGTGCGCCACGGATAGAGCGTGGGATCCTGAAACACTACCACGCGCGAGGGATCGGGCGCGGTGATCGCTTTGCCCTCTTCCGCCAGTAACCCGCTGGCAGGCGGTTCGAGCCCGGCCAGCAGACGCAGCAGCGTCGATTTGCCGCAGCCGGACGGCCCCAGCAGCGCGACAAATTCACCGGCCTCTACCTGCAAATTAATATTCTCCAGCACCGGTAAATCTTCGCCTTCTAAGGTGAAGTGATGATTCACCTTCTCAATCGCAATATTAACGCCCGCCGAGGTTGAGGCCATATTTTCGCTCCTGCTTGATATGCTAAGAAATAAAGCATAATCCGCGACCTTCCCGCAGCGAAATAGCCATTACGGCAAACCTATCCGCAAATATTCATAATGAAAAACTGCATGATGTCATGCGGGATTGTTATTTGGTCGCGCTAATTGCCTTTGCCATAGTGCCTGTGAACTTTATCTACAAGGAAGGCAGGATGGCATTTCAACAATTCTCTCTGAGCCGCCGCGCATTATTACGCGGGCTGGGTCTCTTCAGTGCCGGCGTGGCGGTGAATCCGTTGCTGAGCAGCAAGGTGTTTGCCGATGATAAATCCCTCAAGACCATCAAACTGGCCTGGGGACAAACTGCAGTATGTCAGTCACCGATTTCGGTAGCGCTGAAGCAAGGTTTCTTTAAAAAGTACGGTTTGAATGTTGAGCCAGTGAACTTTAGCGGCCCAACCGATGCGCTGTTACAGGCGATTGCCACCGGCCAGGCCGATGGCGGCATTGGCATGGCGCTGCGCTGGCTGAAGCCGCTGGAGCAGGGTTTTGATGTTGATCTTACCGTCGGCACGCACGGCGGCTGCATGCGTTTACTCGCCCCGCAGAACAGCGGCATCCGCGATGTGAAAGATTTGGTGGGGAAATCGGTGGCGGTAAGCGATCAGGCCAGTCCGATTCGCAACTTCTTCGCTATTCAGCTGGCGAAACAGGGCATCGATCCCGACAAGCAGGTCAACTGGCTGCAATATCCACCCGACCTGTTTGGCGAAGCGCTGCGCAAAGGTGAAGTGCAAGCGCTGGCCACCGACGATCCGCAGGGCTGGCTGCTGAAGAAGCAGCACGATCTGGTGGAAGTGGATAACAACCTGAAAGGCGAATACGCCAGCCTCACCTGCTGCGTACTGGGGCTGCGCGGCTCACTGGTGCGTGACGATCCCACCACCGCGCGCGCCATTACCCAGGCGATTGTCGATGCGCAGCAGTGGACCGCCGAACATCCGGACGAGACGGCGAAAATCTTCCAGCCGTTTGTGCCGGGCTCCGTCGCAGTGGAAGACATTGCCGCGATGCTGAAAGAGCACACCCACAGCCATCACTCCACCGGCGTGCAATTGCGCAAAGAGGTGGCGGTGTATATCGATGAGCTGAAAAAAATCAACGTGATCCGCCCGGATACCGATGCGCAACGCTTCGCCGAGCACTATGTGCCGGAACTGCTGCCGGCAGAATCGGCCCATCAGCACGCCAGCAACATGGCGCACATGAGCAACATGTCCAGCTAAGGAGACGATTATGGCCAGTGAAACCCTGACGATTGCCCGCAACCGTGACGTGCCGCGCCGCATTCAACCGGCGGTTTGGGGTGCGCTTCTGCTGTGGTGGGCGCTGGTAGCGCTGATGGTGGCGGTACCGGATAAGCCGCAGGGTTTTGCCGCCCCGCGCTTTGTGAATGAAACGCACGAGTTGTTCGCCGCCATCGCGCTTATTCTCAGCGGACTGGCGATTACCTCAGGTCTGTTCCCACGATTGACGTTACTCACGCCGCTTAAGCGCAGCGGTCCTTGGCTGATTGTGCTGGCGCTGCTGATTGGCCTGTGGGAAACCGTGACCGGCAAACTGGCGCTGCTGCCCGCGCCCTTTTTCGCCCCGCCACGTGCGCTGGTGGAAGCCTACGCCACCGACTGGCCGCGCCTGCTGGATAGCGTGCTCAATTCGCTGCGTCTGCTGGCTTTCGGCTTTATCTACGGTAGCGTGGTCGGCTTTATTACCGGCGTGGCGATTGGCTGGTCGCGCGGCTTGGGTTACTGGGTGCATCCGATTCTGCGTTTCCTCGGACCGGTGCCTTCAACTGCGCTGCTGCCGCTGTCGCTCTACTTCTTCCCGTCGAGCTTCTCGGCGGCGGTATTCCTGATCGCGCTGGCGACCTGGTTCCCGGTGACGGTGCTGACCTGGTCGGGCGTTTCCAGCGTTGATACGCGTTATTACGATGTGGCGCGCACGCTGGGTGCCAATTCACTGTTCCTTGTGTTGCGCGTAGCGGTACCTGCAGCGCTGCCGCACCTGTTTGTCGGCCTGTTTATGGGCCTGGGCGCGTCGTTCTCGGTGCTGGTGGCAGCAGAGATGATGGGCGTGAAATCCGGGCTCGGCTGGTATTTGCAGTGGGCGCAAGGCTGGGCGGCTTACGCCAATATGTACGCCGCGCTGATTGTGATGGCGCTGCTGTTCTCTTCGCTGATCTCCCTGCTGTTCCTGGTGCGCGATCGCCTGCTGTCATGGCAGCGCAGCGCGGTGAAATGGTAATTCGTAGGGTCGCCACTCATGGCGACCGCCCCCACACATGAGGTCGATTATGGCTGCAAAAATTTCTGCTTCTATCACTGAACTGATTGGCAACACGCCGCTGCTGCGCCTGTCTCGCTACGCGCAGCAGCAAGAGATTCAGGCGGATTTGGTCGCTAAACTCGAACTGTTTAATCCCAATCACAGCGTCAAAGATCGCATCGCCCTCAGCATGATTGAAGCCGCCGAACGCAACGGCATTATCCAGCCCGGCGATACGCTGGTTGAAACCACCAGCGGCAATACCGGTATTGGTTTAGCGGCGATTGCGGCGGCCAAAGGTTACAAGTTCCGCGTTTACATCAATGATTTCGTCAGCATCGAACGCAGCCAGATTATTCAGGCGTACGGCGCCGAAGTGGTGCCGTTCAGCACCATTGAAGGATTTAAGGAATTCTACGACGCCAGCAACGGCGATTTTGTCGCCGCTACTAAATGGCTGGCCGAGCAGGTCACCGCAGCAGAACCGGAAGTGCATTTTCTGCTGCAGCTGGATAATCCGGCCAATCCGGCGGTGCATGAGCGCACCACCGGGCCAGAGATCTGGCGCGACAGCGGCGGCGAGCTGGATATCTTCATCGCCGCCGTCGGCACCGGCGGCACGCTCTCCGGCACCGGACGCTATCTCAAACAGCAGCATCCGGGTTTGCAGGTGATCGCCGTCGAGCCGGGCGTGGGTTCCCAGCCGAGCGAATTGCGTCCCGATCCGCTGGAGATCACCGGCGTACATGCGTTTAGCAACCAGACGCCGGAGCGCATTCCTGCCAATCTTGATCACCGCGTTTACGATGAGGTGATCGCGGTAGAAACCTGGCAGGCGTACACGGCGGCGCGGCAGCTGGCGCTGAGCGAAGGCGTGCTGGTGGGCGATTCGTCCGGCGCGGTGTTGTGGGCGGCACAACAGGTCGCGGCTCGACCGGAGAATCGCGGCAAGCGCATTGTGGTGTTGCTGGCCGACGGCGGCAGCAGTTATTTGACCACCCAGCTGTTCGCGCATCAGGTGCCAGCGGAATCGCTAAAGCTGGCGAGTGCCGTGCAAACCTCGAGGAAAATCGCCTAATCCCGTAGGGTCGCCATTCATGGCGACCTGACTTTTCCCTCTAAACCAACACGTTGCTGGTAATCCCTTTGGCAAACAGCAGTGGATCGGTTTCCGGTCGTAACACGTTGATCGCCTTCAAATCGCGCGCATACACGTCGATCTCATTCACAAATGCATTCCCCACCGAATAGTGTCCGTGCGTATGGGTTTTCAAAACGCTGGCGATCTCCTGCGGCGTGGTGTTGAGCGCCTGGCCGTTAAACTCACTGCCAATCGCTTCCGGATGTTTGGCCGCATAGGCATGTGCCTGCAAAATTGCGTGGGTGATTGCGGCCGCCACTTCCGGCTGTTCGCGAATCAAGCTGCCGCGCGTGCCCACCACACAGCAACTCAGTTTGGCGTACTCATCCATTAAATTGGTGCCAATCTCACGGTAGCCCGGCTTCTGGGTTAAGCGCCACATCACCGGATCGGAACCGCTAGCGGCCTGAATTTCGCCCTTCTCCAGCACCATCGGCAGCAAATCCTGTGGGAACACGCGCCAGTCGACATCGGTATTGGGATCGACGCCGTGCTTTTTCAGCATCAGCGAGAAGAAGTTTTTATCCGCGCCCGCCATGTCAGTAACGCCGATGGTTTTGCCTTTCAGCTGTTCCAGCGTGGTTGGCCCGCCATCACGCGCCAACAGGCGCATACAGCCGCCGTGCGTGCCCGCAGTAAGTTTCACATCAAAGCCCTGTTCCAGCGCTTTCAGCCAACGTAGCGCCATGCCGATGGCGGCTTCGGCCTTGCCGGTGGCGATGGATTCCAGCAGCAATTCGGTTGAGTTGCCGAAGTTAACAAACTCCACTTCCAGGTTGTGCGCTTTGAAGAAGCTATGCTGATCGGCCACCACAACCGGTGCAAGACAGATGGCGTTGAGATTCACCGCCAGACGCACATGTGTCGGCTTCGCCAGCGCCCATTTTCCTGGGCCCCCTTGCAGTAAATCGCCAGGCATCTGCATGCCCGCCATATGCTCTTCGGCAAACACGCGGCCCGGTAAGGTTGCCGCCATCGCCGCGGCGGCTGAATATCCCAGAAAATGCCGACGGGAAACTAAGTAATTATTTGGCATTAAATAACTCCCAAAAATAAATGCAGGTGAAGTTGCTAACCCTATTTAATGGGTTGCGTAGAAACAGCCATTGCAAATTAACACTTCAACCGGCGGCAGAATTATGCCGATTCCGCATGTATATAGCCGGTTTATTGCTTTTACAGCGGTGGTAGAAATGGAAACAATTAAGCCTGATTTGATCAGAGAATTAATAACGTATGGCAAATAACCCGCCCATTCTGACTGAAATATTGCCAGTGATTATTCAGGCTTTAGAAAAAGACGCTGAAGAGGTTGATCGCAGCGGCGAATTTCCCAAAACAGCTTTTCGTGTGTTGCAACAGCATGGCTTGCTGCACTTCGTATTGCCGACTGCGTCGGGCGGCAGCGGCGGCGATTTGCTGGCAAGCCAGGCGATTATCCAGGCCGTGGCGCGCAGCGAACCTTCTGCCGCGCTGATCCTCATCATGCAGTATCTCAACACGCGCCGCCTCGACGACAGCTCAAACTGGCCAGATGCGGTGCGACGTAAGGTAGCGGAGAGTGTGATTCGCGACGGTGCGCTGATCAATGCGCTGCGCGTCGAACCGGAATTAGGCACGCCCGCGCGCGGCGGATTGCCCGCTACCCGCGCACGCCGCACTTCTGAAGGTTGGCGCATCAGCGGTGAGAAGATTTACTCCACCGGCAGCTATGGGCTGAGCTGGTTTCTGGTCTGGGCCAGCAGCGACGATGCCGATCCGCTGGTCGGCGGTTATCTGGTGCCGGCCAACGCGCCCGGCATCCACATCATTGATGAGTGGGATCATCTCGGCATGCGCGGCACCTGTAGCCATCGCGTGGTGCTGGACAATGTGCTGATCCCGCTTGATCACGCGGTAAACGTCGCGCCCTGGAGTACGCCGCGAGCGGGTCTTAACGAAGAGGAATCGGTGTGGATGGCGGTGCTGCTCGGTTCGCTGTACGACGCCATTGCGAACAGCGCACGCGACTGGTTTATCGGCTTTTTGCAGCAACGCGTGCCGGCCAATCTTGGTGCGCCGCTGGCATCACTGCCACGCTTTCAGGAACTGGTTGGCCGCATCGATACGCTGCTATTTACTAATCAAACCCTGCTGAGCAGCGCTGCACAAGGCCACGTAGCCAGCGGGCATGCCGCGCAAATTAAACAGGTGGTAACCGAAAACGCCATTCGCAGCGTGCAGCTGATGGTTGAGAGCATCGGTAATCACGCGCTGACGCGCCACCTTCCGTTACAACGTCACCTGCGTAACGTGCTATGCGGCCGCATTCATACGCCACAGGACGACGCCATTTTCACTTCAGTGGGTAAATTGGCACTGTCTGCAGAGAGCAATTCATCATGACGCTGAAATTCATGAATCTGGTTGGGGAGGTCGCCATAAATGGCGACCCTACAGAGAAAAGGTTTCGTAGATACCGTCTTGCCAGTTATCTGGCAAGACATATTTCGGCGTCGAACGGG
>NZ_DALYOQ010000114.1:0-7232 GCF_031974595.1 Pantoea sp. CTOTU46764
CCGAAGCACTGGCTGTTATCGCTGAAGCGGTAAAAGCAGCAGGCTACGAGCTGGGCAAAGACATCACCCTGGCGATGGACTGCGCAGCATCTGAATTCTACAAAGACGGCAAATATGTGCTGGCTGGCGAAGGCAACAAAGCCTTCACTTCAGAAGAGTTCACGCACTTCCTGGAAGATCTGGCTAATCAGTATCCAATCGTTTCTATCGAAGATGGTCTGGACGAATCTGACTGGACTGGTTTCGCCTACCAGACCAAAGTGCTGGGCGACAAGATCCAGCTGGTGGGTGACGACCTGTTCGTAACCAACACCAAGATCCTGAAAGAAGGTATCGATAAAGGCATCGCTAACTCCATCCTGATCAAATTCAACCAGATCGGTTCACTGACCGAAACTCTGGCTGCAATCAAGATGGCGAAAGATGCGGGTTACACTGCGGTGATTTCACACCGTTCAGGTGAAACCGAAGATGCAACCATCGCTGACCTGGCGGTAGGTACTGCAGCTGGCCAGATCAAAACTGGTTCTATGAGCCGTTCTGACCGTGTTGCTAAGTACAACCAGCTGATTCGTATCGAAGAAGCACTGGGCAGCAAAGCACCTTTCAACGGTCTGAAAGAAGTTAAAGGCCAGGCGTAATCGCCTGAGTATGCTGCCTGCGGGCAGCATCGTCTGAATAGAGCCCCGCCTTGTGCGGGGCTTTTGCTTTTATTTGGCACGAAGCAGCTGTTACTCAGCGCGCAAGATCTGCCATAATCTGCGCCTCAAATTTTAGACGTGAGTGAAAAATGTTCTACCCGATTAACGAAATGTTCCAGACGCTGCAGGGCGAAGGTTTTTACACCGGTGTTCCGGCGCTGTTCATCCGCTTACAAGGATGTCCGGTGGGCTGTAGCTGGTGTGATACCAAACATACCTGGGAAAAGCGGGCGGATCGGGAGACCTCGCTCGGCGATATTCTGGTTAAAACCGTGGAAAGCGATGCGTGGGGCAGCGCCGATGCGGCGATGCTGATCGACACCATTCAACGTCAGGGTTGGACCGCACGTCATGTGGTGATTACCGGCGGCGAACCGGCGATTTTTGATCTGCGCCCTTTGACGGAACAATTAGAAGCGGCGGGATTTGCCTGCCAGATCGAAACCAGCGGCACGCATGACGTGCAGTGTTCTGACGCGACCTGGGTGACAGTTTCACCCAAGGTGAACATGCGCGGTGGCTACGACGTATTGCCGCAGGCATTGCAGCGCGCAGATGAAATCAAGCATCCGGTGGCGCGTGAGCGTGATGTGGAAGCGTTAGATGAATTGCTGGCGGGATTGCACGACGAGAAAAAGCGCATTGTGGCGCTGCAACCGATCAGTCGCGGCGATGCGGCCACCAAGCTCTGTATTGAAACCTGTATCGCCCGCAACTGGCGGCTTTCGATGCAGACGCACAAATATTTGAATATCGCCTAAATTGTAGGGTCGCCATTCATGGCGACCGCAAACTTACTATTTCGCTTTGTACGCATCAAACGCCTGTTTGATTTCGGTTTTGGCTTTCGCCGCATCTTCGAAACCGTTCAGTTCCACTTTCTTCCGGCCATCTGGCAACTGCTTATACACGCGGAAGAATGCCTGCAAACGCTCTTGCTCGATCTTCGGCAGGTCGCTCATCTCTTTAATGTCGTCGTAGGTTGGGTCGATTTTGCTGGTTGGCACGGCGACGATTTTGTCGTCCTTTTCGCCGCCATCAATCATTTTCAGCACGCCAATCGGACGGAGTTTGATCAACGTGCCCGGTTGCAGCGGCGCGCGGGTATAGAAAATCACATCCAGCGGATCACCATCTCCCGCCAGCGACTGGGTCAGCGAGCCATAGTTTGCAGGATAGGCAACCGGCATAGACTGGAAGCGGTCAGCAAAGATGAAGCCGGTTTTGGCATCGGTTTCATATTTGATCATGCCACCCGCTGGAATTTCGGTTACGGCAAAGAACTCATCTGGGACTTTATCCGGTTGCGGAAAATCGAGAATATTTTGCGCCTGAACGGCGGCAGAAGCGGAAACAAAAACTGCAATCAGGGAAAGGCGTTTTACCAGGTTCATTGTTGATTCTCTTGATCTTTAATGAAGGAGACAACAACGTAGAGGCGGCAGATGACAGTGGGATGAAAGGTAAGTAAAGAAGCGTATAGCAGGAAAGTCAGGCTGCACTAGCGCAGCCCGAAAACACAATTAACCTTTGTAAACACAGCCGGCGGTGCAGGTCTCTTTAATCATCACTGCGCTCAATTCTGGCAGAATCGGCTTCATCTGATCCCAAATCCATTTCGCCAGCACTTCACTGGTCGGGTTTTCTAAACCCGGAATGTCATTCAGATAGTGATGATCGAGGCGTTCATACAGCGGCTTAAACTTCGCCTTCAGTTCGGCAAAATCCATTACCCAACCGGTATGCGCATCCACTTCGCCGGTAATTTCTAATCGCACCAGGAACGAATGGCCGTGCAAACGCCCACATTTGTGGCCTTCCGGCACGTGAGGTAAGCGGTGGGCAGATTCGAACTGGAACTCTTTAAATAACGTGGTAGACATAATGGCTCTCAGACTTAAAAACCGCTGAAGTCTACCTGAATTGCAGATTTTTCGCACCCGCTGGCAACGAAAAGGGCATTTTGCGCCTTCTCAACGCCAAACGCTTAATTAACTCATTGAATAATAGTGCCTTCATTTACCACTTTTGCTGGTTAACTTTACCCGAAAAACCACTTAGTCATTTTGGTTATTTAATATGTCGAAGGCGTATTTAATCGTTAATATACAGCCCGGTAACCTACGCATTCTTTCGCAACATATTGATCCGGACTTCTGACACTGGAATTTTTAACGCAATGACGACTCAGGCACCAGGTTCACTGCTTCCGTTATCACCGGAGCAACTCGCGCGCTTACAGGCGGCGACTACGGATTTCAACACCACTCAGATGGCTTGGCTCTCCGGCTATTTCTGGGGCATGGTCAATCAGACGCCGGGTGCGGCAGCCGCGCCAGAGCCGGTTCAGGCAGAAACCCCGACCATCACGCTGATCTCCGCCTCGCAGACCGGAAACGCGCGTCGCCTGGCTGAGCAGCTGCGTGATGACCTGCTGGCCGCCAAGCTGAGCGTCAATCTGGTTAACGCCGGCGATTACAAATTCAAGCAGATCGGTCAGGAAAAGCTGCTGGTGGTGGTGACCTCCACGCAAGGCGAGGGCGAGCCACCGGAAGAAGCCGTGGCGTTGCACAAGTTCCTGCTGTCGAAGAAAGCGCCGAAGTTTGAGGGCACCGCGTTTGCCGTGTTCGGCCTTGGCGATACCTCTTATGAGTTTTTCAGCAAAGCCGGTAAAGACTTTGATGAGCGCTTAGCTGAGCTGGGTGCAGAACGTCTGCTGGATCGTGTGGATGCCGATGTTGAATACAAAGATCAGGCGAACGCGTGGCGTCAGCAGATCACTGAGATTCTGAAAGCGCGTGTGCCGAGTCAATCGCCAGCGCAGGCCGCTGTTACTGCGGCGGGCAGCGTTAATCTGGTCGACAGCAGTCCGTACACCAAAGAAGAGCCGCTGGTGGCCAGCTTTGCGGCTAACCAGAAGATCACCGGACGCGATTCGGATAAAGATGTACGTCACATCGAGATCGACCTTGGCGATTCAGGCCTGCGCTACCAGCCGGGCGATGCGCTCGGCGTGTGGTTTGAAAATGATGACGAGCTGGTGCAGGAACTGCTGCAACTGGTGTGGCTGAAAGGTGACGAGCCGGTAGAGGTGCAGGGCAAAACTCTGTCGCTGGCCGAAGCGCTGAAAACGCATTTCGAGCTGACGGTCAACACGCCACAAATCGTTGAGCAGTATGCGGCGTTGTCGCGCAATGACGCGCTGCTGGCGCTGGCCGGTGACAAGCCGAAGCTGCAAAGCTATGCGCAGAGCTTCCCAATTGTCGATATGGTGCGTCAGGCACCTACCGAATTGAATAGCGAACAATTAACTGGCCTGCTGCGTCCGCTGACGCCGCGCCTGTACTCCATCGCCTCATCGCAGGCGGAGAACGAAACCGAAGTGCACATCACCGTGGGTGCGGTGCGCTTTGAAATCGACGGACGCCAGCGCGGCGGCGGTGCCTCAACCTGGTTAGCAGATCGTATCGAAGAGGATGGCGAAATTCGCGTCTTCATCGAGCACAACGATAACTTCCGCTTACCGGCTAACCCGGAAACGCCAGTGATCATGATTGGTCCGGGTACCGGCATCGCGCCGTTCCGTTCCTTCATGCAGCAGCGTGACAACGATGGCGCAGGCGGTAAAAACTGGCTGTTCTTCGGCAACCCGCACTTCACCGATGATTTCCTTTATCAGGTGGAGTGGCAGAAGTACGTCAAAGATGGCCTGCTGACCAATATTGATTTGGCATGGTCACGCGATCAGGCCGAGAAAGTTTACGTACAAGATAAAATCCGCGCCAAAGGTGCGGAGGTGTGGAGCTGGTTACAGGAAGGCGCGCACCTTTACGTCTGCGGCGACGCCAATCGTATGGCGAAAGACGTTGAGCAGGCATTACTGGATGTGGTGGTCGAACACGGCGCTATGGATCGTGAAACGGCTGACGAATTTTTAAGTGAGCTGCGCATTGAGCGCCGTTATCAGCGAGACGTTTACTAATGAGCGAAAAACATCCTGGACCGCTGGTCGTTGAAGGCAAGCTGGTCGACGCTGAGCGTCTGAAAAAACAGAGCAACTATCTGCGCGGCACCATCCTCGACGATCTCGACGATGGCCTGACCGGCGGCTTCACCGGCGACAACTTCCTGCTGATCCGTTTCCACGGTATGTACCAGCAGGATGACCGCGATATTCGTGCCGAGCGCGCAGCGCAGAAACTCGAACCGCGTCACGCCATGATGCTGCGCTGCCGTCTGCCGGGCGGCATCATCACGCCAACGCAGTGGCTGGCGATTGATAAATTCGCCACCGATAAAACCATTTACGGCAGCATCCGTTTGACTAACCGTCAGACTTTCCAGTTTCACGGCATTCTGAAGAAGAACGTGAAGCCGACGCACCAGATGCTGCACGAAGTCGGGCTGGATGCGCTGGCGACCGCCAATGACGTAAACCGTAACGTGCTGTGCACCTCGAATCCGGTGGAATCAGAGCTGCATCAGGAAGCGTACGAGTGGGCGAAAAAGCTGTCAGAGCATCTGCTGCCGCAAACCCGCGCTTACGCTGAAATCTGGTGGGACAAAGAGAAGGTCGCGACCACCGATAAAGAGCCGATTCTTGGCGAAACCTATCTGCCGCGTAAATTCAAAACCACGGTTGTGGTGCCGCCGCATAACGATGTCGATCTGCACGCCAATGACCTGAACTTCATCGCCATCGCTGAAAAGGGCAAGCTGATTGGCTTTAACTTGCTGGTTGGCGGCGGCTTGTCGATTGATCACGGCAACAAAGCGACCTACGCGCGCACCGCGAGCGAGTTTGGTTTCCTGCCGGTTGAGAAGATCCTCGACGTGGCGGCTGCGGTTGTCACCACGCAGCGCGATTGGGGTAACCGTACCGATCGTAAAAATGCCAAGACCAAGTACACGCTGGAACGCGTCGGTGTTGAGACCTTCAAAGCGGAAGTGGAGAAGCGTGCCGGTCTGACATTCGAACCGATTCGTCCGTATGCGTTCACTTCGCGCGGCGACCGTATTGGCTGGGTGAAAGGCATCGATAAGAAGTGGCACCTGACGCTGTTTATCGAGAACGGCCGTCTGCTGGATTATCCTGGCCGTCCGCTGAAACGCGGCATCGCTGAAATCGCGAAAGTGCATCAGGGCGATTTCCGCCTGACCGCCAACCAGAACCTGATTGTGGCTGGCGTGCCGGAGAAGCAAAAAGCGCAGATCGAAGCCATCGCCCGTGAACACGGTTTGATGGAAGCGGTTACTCCGCAGCGTGAAAACTCCATGGCGTGTGTGGCGTTCCCGACCTGTCCGCTGGCGATGGCCGAAGCCGAGCGCTTCCTGCCGTCGTTCGTCACCAAAGTGGAAGAGATCATGCATAAGCACGGCGTCGGCGAAGAGCACATAGTGTTACGCGTTACCGGTTGCCCAAATGGTTGTGGCCGTGCTTTGCTGGCGGAGTTGGGTCTGGTGGGCAAAGCGCCGGGCCGTTACAACTTACATATTGGCGGCAACCGCGAAGGTACGCGCATCCCACGCATGTACCGCGAGAACATCAACGAAGGCGAAATCCTTGCCAGCATCGATGAACTGGTGGCGCGCTGGGCAACCGAGCGTCAGGCCGATGAAGGCTTCGGCGACTTCGTGATTCGCACCGGCATCATTAAAGCCGTGGTTGATCCCGCCCGTGATTTCTGGGACTCGGAGGCAGTATGACGGTACTCGATCTCGCAGCACTGAATGGTTCATCAAAAGTTGACCGCATTATGGCGCTGGCGGAAAGCAATGTGCAGCTGGAGAAACTCTCTGCTGAACAACGTGTGGGCTGGGCATTAGAACAGCTGCCAGGCGCATTTGTGCTGTCATCCAGCTTTGGTATTCAGGCGGCGGTTTTGCTGCATATGGTGACGCAGCAGAAACCGGACATTCCGGTGATCCTGACCGATACCGGTTATCTGTTCCCGGAAACCTATCGCTTCATTGATGAGCTGACCGACAAGCTCAATCTTAACCTGCAGATCTTCCGTGCTGAGACGTCAGCGGCCTGGCAGGAAGCACGTTACGGCAAACTGTGGGAGCAGGGCGTCGAAGGGATTGAGCAGTACAACCAGATCAACAAAGTGGAACCGATGAACCGCGCGCTGGAAACGCTGGGCGCGCAAACCTGGTTTGCTGGCCTGCGCCGCGATCAATCTGGCAGTCGCGCCAGTTTGCCGGTGCTGGCGGTGCAGCGCGGGGTGTTCAAGATTCTGCCGATCATTGACTGGGATAACCGTCAGGTGCATCAATATCTGACCCAACACGGATTGAAATACCATCCGCTGTGGGATGAAGGTTATCTGTCAGTGGGCGATACGCATACCACCAAAAAGTGGGAACCTGGCATGGCAGAAGAAGAGACACGCTTCTTCGGCCTGAAGCGCGAATGCGGGTTGCATGAGGGTTGATTGGTAGGTGCTCGTTGTCCCCCATCCTTGGTTTGTGCTTGCTGTCCCCCTCCTCGGTCCTCCCCCATAAATGGGGGAGGAAGATGCTGCCACA
>NZ_DALYOQ010000115.1:0-6974 GCF_031974595.1 Pantoea sp. CTOTU46764
AAAGGCTTGCTGGTCAACAGTGAGCGCGGCGTATCGGTGAATCTCGATTTTATGGGCAACACCACCTTTTTCGACGCCACGCATCCCGCCGCCCGCGAGTTCGTCTGGCAGGAAGTTAAGCGCAACTATTATGACCACGGCATCCGCACCTTCTGGCTCGATGAAGCGGAACCGGAATATCGCGCGTACGATTTTGATAACTACCGCTATCATCTCGGTCCGGTTCAGGAAGTGGGCAATATCTATCCGCAGCTGTTTGCCCGCGGATTTTATGAAGGTCTGCAACAACAAGGCGAGAGCGAGATCGTCAATCTGGTGCGCTGCGCCTGGGCGGGCAGCCAGCGTTACGGCGTGCTGGCCTGGTCTGGCGACGTTCACTCTTCGTTCCATGCGCTACGCAACCAGTTCACAGCCGGGCTTAACATGGCGATGGCGGGCATTCCGTGGTGGACCACCGACATCGGTGGTTTTCAGGGAGGAAACATTCATGACCCAGCGTTTCATGAACTGTTGATCCGTTGGTTCCAGTGGGCAGTGTTCTGTCCGGTGATGCGTTTGCATGGTTACCGCGAACCACAGATTGCACCTGAAGAAACCTGGCGTGATGGCATTGCGCAGTGCAACAGCGGCTCACCTAATGAGGTTTGGAGTTACGGTGAGGAGAATTACGCACTGATGAAAAGCTGTTTGCTGCAACGTGAACAGATTCGCCCCTATATTGACGGCCTGATGCGCGAAGCGCATGAGCTCGGCGATCCGGTGATGCGCCCGCTGTTCTATCACTACCCGCAGCAGCCAGAGAGCTGGCAAGTGGAAGACCAGTATCTGCTGGGCCGTGACCTGCTGGTGGCGCCGGTGCTGCACGCCGGGCAGCGTGAACGTGAAGTGTGGTTACCTGCTGGCGAGCAATGGATTGCGCGTAACGGCGAGTGCTATCAAGGCGGACAACGCATCAACATCGTCGCGCCATTGAGTGAAATTCCGGTGTTTAAGCGGGAAGGAAGTCAGGTAGATATTCGCGCACCCGGCTAAAACCAGCTAAATAAACGTAGGGTCGCTATTCATGGCGACCAATGACAAAGACATCTGCTTGCCAAGGTTGATGCACTTTTGCGAGCCAGGTCGCCATGAATGGCGACCCTACAGGATGTGCGAGCTTTATTCGCTGTCGTTACGCTTCTGCCCTAACCCATATTCGCGCAGCTTATTGGCAATGGCGGTATGCGAAACACCGAGGCGTTTCGCCAGTTTGCGCGTGCTGGGATAAGAGAGATAAAGACGCGTCAACACTGAACGTTCGAAGCGGCTGGTGATGTCATCCAAAGAACCTTCCATCGCCTCTTCGCCCAATGACACATCCAGCGCCTGCTCTGGCAACACAATATCTTGTGGTCCAAGCTCATAACCTTCCAGCTGCGTCAGCGCGCGGTACAGCGCATTCTTCAGCTGGCGCACGTTACCCGGCCAGTTGTAGCGCGTCAGGAACGGCGTCAGTTGCGATGAGAGTCGCGGACGCGGCAAGCCTTGTTCGTCGGCGAAACGGGCGACAAACATTTCGGTCAGCGGCAGAATATCCAGCGGACGTTCACGCAGCGGCGGAAGATTGAGCGTCAGCACATTCAGGCGATAAAACAGATCCTCACGGAACTCACCGCGCTGTACCAGCTCAATCAAATTCTTCTGCGTGGCGCAGATCACACGCACATCAACGTGCACTTCATGCTCTTCACCCACGCGGCGGAACGTGCCGTCGTTGAGGAAGCGCAGCAGTTTGGTCTGCATACGTGGCGACATTTCGCCAATCTCATCCAGCAGTACCGAGCCGCCGTTAGCCTGCTCGAAGAAGCCTTTTTTGCCTTCCAGCGCATTGGGGTAAGCACCGGCAGCGTGACCAAACAGCTCGCTTTCGGCCACATCATCCGGCAGTGAGGCGCAGTTCAGCGCCAGGAACGGTTTTTTGCCGCGTGCGCTGCGTAAATGACAGGCGCGCGCCAGCATATCTTTCCCGGTGCCGGTATCGCCGACAATCAACAGCGGCGCGTCGTGCATCGCCAGCTTGCGCGCCTGATCGATCACCTGACGCATTTTTGGCGTAACTGCCACGATGTGATCGAACTCCGAATCATCGGTGACGGTGAGATTCTGCAGCTGTCGGCCCATACGCGCCGTCGATTTCAGGGTGATCATCGCGCCAACCGGCAGATCGCTCTGCCCTTCTTCTTCAGCCAGATAAATCGGTCGCGCTTCCATCAGGAAATCGCGCCCCTGAATCACCACATGCTGCGCCTGCGCGTCAACGCGTTCATTCTCCAGCCAGCGCTGGAAATTAAAGCCGGTGATTAAGGTGCCAACGTTTTGGTTGCGCAGCTTCTGTTCATCAAGGGTAAACAGATTTTGTGCCGCCGGATTGGCCAACTCGACCTTGCATTTCAGATCGATGGATAACACCGGTTCCGGCATCGCCACCAGCAGCGCGCTCAATGCACGATGCTCGCGTTCAGAGGGCATAAACGAAACGGTACGCACATCTGTCACGCCAGGTGTACGGCGGATTTCCGCCATCAGATTGCTGAAGGGTTCAAACTCCAGCGCGGTGAAATTGAGGTAAATGCGACCGAGTGGCGCAATTTCGATGCCGCGCAGGTCGATATTGCGGGCAACCAGCAGGTCGAGCAACTCGCGCGCCAGACCGATTCGGTCCTGGCAGAAAACTTCCAAACGCATTGCGATGAGCCTTAGTCAGGTTTTGATTTTAGTGATAATACGCTAACTTGCAGCGCCTCAGAAGAGGCCTGTCAGGAAAAGTTGACAGCCAGAGGCTGGTGATAAAGGGAAGTGTAGCGGAGCGACCAACAAAAATCCCGCCGAATATACGAGGTAACACAGATAATTTTACCTTTCACGCCAGTTGTAGCGTGAAAGGTAAGCAAGTGCTGATTATTTAGCAGCCTGCCCTGCTTTATCCCCATTTTTTACCAGGGATTCTTTCAGCTGACCGATTAACTCGCGACGGAAATCACCGAGACGCGGCTTATCATCTTCCAGCCACGGTAATGGACAACACAATTCCATCGCTTTAATGCCGAGACGCGCGGTGAGCAAACCGGCACCGATCCCTTGCGCAGCGCGGGTTGACAGGCGCGCGGCAAGATCCTGCGACATCCAATCCATCCCGACTTCACGCACCAGTTCGGAAGCGCCGGCAAACGCCATGTTGAGCAGCACTAAGCGGAACAAGCGGATGCGGCTAAAGTAGCCCAGCTCAATGCCATAAATCGCGGCGATGCGATTCACCAGCCGCAGATTGCGCCAGGCGATAAACGCCATGTCCACCAAAGCCAGCGGGCTGACGGCAATCATCAGCGTCGATTCGGCGGCGTGACGGCTGATTTCACGGCGTGCCTGACGATCCAGTACCGGCTGCACCAGTTGGGCATACAAGGTGACAATTTCACGATCGTTGTGAGTTTCATGCAGCGCCGCATGCCAGCGCTGCAGTGCAGGATGCGCCTGATCGAGCTGGGCCTGCTGCGCCAGCTTTTCACAGAACGCGCGACCTTTTCCCACGCCGTGGCTGTGTAGCATTTCGCGGCCAATATCGCGCTCTTCAGCCCGCTGACGCAGACGATATAAACGCCGCCATTCGCCAATCAGCGCGCCTGCGCCCGCAGCGACAATCAATGTGCCGGCCACGCCGGTGCCGAGGGTAAACCAGTCGCGCACCATCCATGCATCGTGCAGCGTCTGCGCGCCCTGCGCCACCACGCTGACGCCGAAAATAGCCAGGCCAACACCCACCATTTTGCGCCACAGGCTGCGTTTTGGCCGCAGCGCGGCTTCCACCACTTTTTCGCCTTCGCCCTCTTCCAGCGGTTCGGTTTCTGCCGTGGCGAGAAAGGCCTTCTCACTGTCCGCGCTAAAGGTTTGCGCGGCGCGCAGTGGTTTTTCCGCTTCTACCGTCAGCGGACGGGCAAAATCAATGCGTCCTTTTAGAGGTGTTTCGTCGCTCATCGCAATTTATCTCCCAGTAAAAATTCCAGTGCGGCATCCATGCGAATGTGCGGCAGCGGACGATCAACATCCAGCTGCTGCGGCCGGAACTGTTCAAACTGAAATCCCTGCTGTTGCCAGAAATTGTGGCCCGGCAAGCGCGGCGGCACTTCGCCGGGATAGAACGTCAGCGCTTCGTTATCGGCTAAACGATGACCGCGTAACGCCGGTAACTTCTCGCCGCGATGATCCACCAGCCCGCTTTCCGTGGCCTGCACCGAGGCCAAACCGAGGCAATCCATGTTGATGCCTTCAAACGCCGCGTTTTGCCACGCGTCCTGCACCAGCTGCTGCAACAGCGACACCATATTGGCATGCTGATCCGAGGTGACATGATCAGCTTTGGTGGCAGCAAACAGCAGCTTATCGATGACCGGAGAAAACAGGCGGCGGAACAGCGTGCGCTGACCGTAATGGAAACTCTGCATCAGTTGCGTCAAGGCAAGGCGCATATCGTTGAACGCTTGCGGCCCGCTGTTAAGCGGTTGCAGACAATCGACCAGCACGATTTGGCGATCGAAGCGCAGGAAATGATTTTTATAGAATCCTTTCACCACGTGCTGGCAGTAATAGTTGAAACGCTGCTGCAGCATGGCGAAGTTGCTGCCCGCTGGCGCTTGCGCCAGCTTGCTAACCTGCATCTCGTCGACCTGTGGCCACGGGAAGAACTGCAGCGCCGGCGCGCCAGCCATATCGCCTGGCAACACAAAGCGGCCCGGCTGGATAAAGTGCAAGCCTTCACTTTTGCATTGGTGCAGGTAATCGGTCCAGGCCGCAGCAATCGCTGCCAGACGATTTTCATCGACGGGCGCAAAAGGATCGAGATCGGCGCACAAGCTGCGCCATTGCGCTGACCACTCGGCGCGATCGCCCTGCAGCAAGCCCACCATCTGACGTGACCAGCTGAGATAATCCTGCGCCAGCATCGGCAGATCCAGCAGCCATTCGCCGGGATAATCGACGATTTCGAGGTAGAGCGTGGCGGTATCTTTGAAATGGCGCAGCAGCGATTCATCCGGACGATAGCGCAGCGCCAGCCGCATTTCGCTTACGCCACGCGTCGGCGTCGGCCACATTGGCGGCGTGCCGTACAGCTGCGCCAGACCTTCATCGTAGGTGAAGCGCGGCGTGCCGAGTTCGCGCTGCGGTACGCGTTTAACGCCCAGCAGGCGATCTTCGCGCACCACGGAAAACAGCGGCAAACGGGCGCCGCTGTGGACATTGAGAAGCTGGTTAACCAGCGATGTGATAAACGCGGTTTTGCCGCTGCGGCTCAAACCGGTTACAGCCAGGCGCAGATGGCGGTCAACACCGCGGTTCATCAACGCCACGAATTCATTTTGCAGTCTTTTCATCGTTCTCCCTGATGAATCGTGCCGATAAGCGTTTAAACGCTTTGCTCAGCAACGGTTCCAGGGCGGCCGCCAGCAACAGGCGCAGCGGACGGCGCGCCACCGATTTCACTGCCCAGCCAGCGATACCGCCGGGCCCATAAGTTACTGCACTAATAATGATAAATTTCCCCGCCGACATCAACGCAGGTGTCGCGCGACGGCGCAGAGCAGTAAAACGTTGAGTTTGCATAGAGCCTCTTATCACAATAGAAGAAGTGGGCCCGAAAGCCCGGGAATTTAGATCTGGCGGAAGCGGCTGCGTACGCTGAACGTTTCTGAGGTCACGTAACGCTCAACCTCGCGCACCTTGCGCTCATCGCTTTGCAGCGTTGTTTCCAGCTCGGCCAGCAGCTCGCGGGCGCTAGGTTGATGTTCGTTGCTCGCATTAGCGGGTTTCTCATCCAGCACGTAGCCTAAAATGAAATAAGCCACAACGGTGAACATAAACAGCCCAAGGAACAGCGACAGCACCACAATCACGCGCAGTAAGCGCACCGGGATATCGAGGTACTCAGCAATACCCGCGCATACGCCGCGCACTTTGCCCTGCTGCGGAATGCGCCACAGTTTACGGCCATTCATCATGGTTGCCTCCAGTTTGGATGTTCGGCATCCAAAATGGCTTCCAGCGCTTCAACACGCTCACGCATGCGGCGCGCATCCTGAGTAATTTGTTGCAAACGCTGCAGGTCACTCGACGATAAATCGGCGCCGCCGTTGCGTTTGTTGCTGTAATGCAGCCATAACCAGATTGGTGCGACAAACAGCACGAAAATCGTTAAGGGTATGGCTAAAAAAAGTGCGCTCATTGACTCTCCTTAATCACTAACACCATTTTTAACTCGGGCCCGCAATCAGGCCCGTGGCGATCACTCAGGGCGATTCATCTTAGCTTTCAGCGTGGCCAGCTGCTGGCTGATTTCATCATCGGCTTTCAGCTCGGCGAACTCCTGATCCAGACCTTTTGGCTTACCAAAACGCTGGCTTTCTGCTTCCGCTTCCATGTGATCGATGCGACGTTCAAAGGATTCGAAACGTGCCATCGCATCATCAATCTTGCCGCTGTCGAGCTGACGACGCACATCACGTGATGACGATGCCGCCTGATGACGCAGCGTTAATGCCTGCTGACGCGCACGGGTTTCCGTGAGTTTTTTCTCCAGCTCACCAATCTCGCCTTTCATGCGCTCCAGCGTCTCTTCAACCTGGGTCGATTCCTGCTGCAGCGCAGCAATCAAATCAGTCAGTTTCTGCTTCTCAATTAAAGCAGCACGCGCCAGGTCTTCTTTACCTTTATTGATTGCCAGCTCCGCTTTTTCCTGCCATTCGGCCTGCTGAATTTCAGCCTGCTCGCTACGGCGCAGCAGCTGTTTCTTTTCTGCCAGCGCGCGGGCTGAGGTTGAACGGACTTCTACCAGCGTGTCTTCCATTTCCTGAATCATCAGGCGTACCAGTTTCTGCGGATCTTCGGCGCGCTCCAGCAGAGAGTTGATGTTGGCGTTCACGATGTCGGCAAAACGAGAAAAAATA
>NZ_DALYOQ010000116.1:0-5824 GCF_031974595.1 Pantoea sp. CTOTU46764
TAACCGTCAGCTGCTCGGCTGGCTGGTGGCCGAAGCGGGCGCAGCGCTGGATATCGAAACGGTGAAGCAGCAGCTGGGTGAACGTCTGCCGGCGCATATGCAGCCGGTCAGCTATCTGCTGCTCGACCATCTGCCACTCAGCGCCAACGGCAAGCTGGATCGTAAAGCGCTGCCGATGCCGCAGCTCAGCGCGCGCAGCGGTCGCCTGCCGCACAGCGCCAACGAGCGTCTGCTGGCGGATCTGTTACAGCAGCTGCTCGGTTGCGACAGCGTATTTGCCGATGACGATTTCTTCGCGCTCGGTGGTCATTCACTGCTGGCAATGCGTCTGGCGGCAGAACTGCGTCGTCGTGAGGTGCCGCCGCTCAGCGTTGGGCAGATCATCGCCGCGCGCAGCGTGGAGAAACTGGCGGCGCTGCTCGACGGCGGTGCCAACAGTGAAAGCGGTGGTAACGGCGAACTGCTGCCGCTGCGCGCTGGTCACGGCCCGACGCTGTTCTGCATCCATCCGGCATCCGGCTTCGCCTGGCAGTACAGCGCCCTGCTGCATTATCTCGACGGCGACTTCCCGATTGTCGGCCTGCAATCGCCGCGTCCACATGGCGTGATTGCCGCGTGTCACAGCGTGGAAGCGATGTGCGATCACCATCTGCAGGCGATTCGCCAGCAGCAGCCGAGCGGCCCTTATTTCCTGCTCGGCTATTCACTCGGCGGCACGCTGGCACAAGGCATCGCGGCACGTTTGCAGGCGCAGGGTGAAACGGTGGCATTCCTTGGCCTGCTGGATACCTATCCGGCAGAAGGTCAGGACTGGCGCACGCCAGATGCCGACGAAGCGGAACAGGAAGTGGCGCGCGAGCAGGCTGAATTTATGGCTGCGACCGAGGATGAGCGCGATCCGCTGCTGCGTGAAGAGAAGGCGGCGATGTTTAGCACCATCGTCGCCAACTACAAAGACGCGGTGGCGCGCCTCGCCGAAGCGCGCACCCCGCGTTATGCCGGCAACGCCACGCTGTTTATGGCGGAAAAAACCCTGCCGCCGGATATGGATGTAAGCGCCAGTTGGGCACCGTTCGTTGATGAATTAACCATCTTCCCGCTGGATTGCGAGCACGCCGATATTCTTTCGGCGGATTCGTTGAAGGTGTTAGGACCGTTGATTAATCGTTTGTTGGCAGGTTGAGGTTAGATACGTTTTTGTAGGGGCGTCATTTATGGCGACCGGCAACAACCGCGCATCATAGGGTCGCCATTAATGGCGACCTCGTTCACATACACTGGAGAATCATGGCTAAGCCCTCGATATTCTTAGATTTCAGTTTGCTCAAAAACAACGCATCGTTCCGCGCGATATTCTGCGCGCGCATGCTCTCGGTATTCGCCCTTGGCATGCTGGCGGTTGGCGTGCCGGTGCAAATTCAGGCGATGACCGGCTCCACGCTGCAGGTCGGCGTGGCGGTCATGCTCGACGGCATCGGCATGTTTATCGGCCTGCTGCTCGGCGGCGTGCTGGCCGATCGCTACGATCGCCGCAAGCTAATTCTGTTCGCACGCGGCACCTGCGGCATCGGCTTTGTGCTGCTCAGCCTCAACGCCTTCAGCCCAGCGCCGTCGTTGCTGGCGCTCTACTTCCTCGCCTTCTGGGATGGCTTCTTTGGCGCGCTCGGCATGACTGCGCTGATGGCGGTGATCCCATTAATCGTTGGACGTGAACATCTGGCAGAAGCCGGTGCGCTCAGCATGCTAACGGTGCGCCTCGGCGCGATTTTGTCGCCCGCGCTCGGCGGTATGATCATCGTCGCGGCAGGTGTCGGCTGGGCCTTTGCGGTCGCCGCGATGGGCACGCTGGCGACGCTGATTCCGCTGGTGCGTTTACCGTCGATGAAGCCCGAACAGCAGGAACCGGAGCATCCGCTGCGTGCGCTGGCAAGCGGCATGCAGTTTGTCTGCCAGCATAAAGTGGTTGGCGCGGTAGTGCTGGTTGGCTTGCTGCTCAGCATGGTTGGCGCGGTGCGTATTCTGTTCCCGGCGCTGGCGCTGACCTATCACGCCGATGCGTCCGCATTAGGATTGATGTACTCGGCGGTGCCGCTGGGCGCGATGATCGGTGCCTTTACCAGCGGCTGGGTGCGGCAGTTGGCGCGTCCGGGATTCGTGCTGATTGGCTGTGCGCTGCTGGCGTTTGCCTGCATCGCCTCGCTCGGCCTTTTTAGCCATCTGCTGCCCGCGCTGCTGGCGCTGGTGTGTTACGGCTACAGCAACGCCATCGCCTCGCTGTTGCAGTTTATGCTGACGCAGCATCACACGCCGGATGCGCTGCTGGGACGCGTCAACAGCCTCGGCACCGCGCAGGATGTGACCGGCGATTCCGTTGGGGCATTGGGCTTGGGTGCGCTGGCTCGCGCGTTGGCACCGCTGAGCAGCGTGCTATGGTTTGGCGGATTGGCGGCGGGATTGCTGGTGCTGCTGTCGCTGGCGGCGCGCGGTCTGCGCTCGGCGCGCCTCGGTGAACAACCGGACGCGCCACAACCCGCCACCGCCGATGCTTAACGGCTAAACTGCCGCTCGATGCTGCTGAGCATATTGCTGGCGCTGTAGTAATCGAGGCGGAAGGTGTCGTTACCTACGGCAAAGATGTCGTGCTGCTGTACTGCAGGCAGATGGGCGAGGAACGGATTCTTCGCCACCTGCGGCACGGTTTTTTCATCGGCGGCGAACAGTAACAGCGTGTTGCCGTTAATACCATCGGCCATGTTTTCGCCGTTCAGCTGAATAATGTCATTGCGCTTGCCCATGCTGGTGCTGCCCTGAAAACTGGCGGGCGGCGCGGCCAGCGTGAAGCCCAAATCCTGCAACAGCGCGCCCTGCGCCGATGCTGGCGTCCACAAGTTCATTCCGCGTCCATCTTCGTAATAGACCAGCGCAGAGGTCGGCTGCGGCGGCAGCGTGATCTTGTGACGCACCGCGTCTACCCGTTGGTCGAACGCTGCAATCACCTTTTTAGCATCGGCTTCATGGCCGGTAATCTCGCCCAGCTGCAAGGTCAATGCCTGCCAGCTCTTGTCGCCGTAATCGATCACTAACACCGGGGCGATGGTTTGCAGTTGATCGTAGAGGCGCAGCGCCGAATCGCCGCCGGTGGCAGCCATCACGATCAAATCTGGCGCTTCGGCGGCAATCGCTTCGGCATTCGGCTGCGAGATATAGAGCGGCTTAACCTGTCGCGCTTTTGCCACTGCGCTCCATTGCGTGAAAAAACCCTGCGCATCCGACACGCTGCTGCTGCGACTGGTAGCCCCGGATCCCACCAGCGGCGCGTTAATCGCCAGCAAAGTGCCACTCAACGTCACGCTGGTAGAGACAATACGCTGCGGCGGCTGTTGGAGAGTGAACGGGCCTTTCGGTGTGGCGAGAGTGCGCGGCCAGGCGGCGTCGGCATGTACATGGGTGCAAATGAAAAACAGGCTAAGTAGCAGAGAAAGAGCGGGGAAACGCATCAGGTTGTCCATCACTTGATAGTTGAGAATAAATATCATTATCAAAAATAAGTGCGGGTGCAAGGGAATTGTGCGTGGTTTCCCTCACCCTGGCCCTCTCCCGCAGGCGGGAGAGGGAATGTATAGGTGGGCGCGGTCGGCTCCCTCTCCCGCGCGCGGGAGAGGGTTAGGGTGAGGGACAAACCGCACCAGCTTACAACGAATATCGCGCCATCGGCGCCACATCCTTAATCACTCCATTAGCCTTCATATATTCACCAAACGCCTGATAGCGCGCCTGATCAAACTCTGCGCTATGCTGCGCGAAATACGGCAGCGTCGCCTGCCACACTTCGTGATTGAGCGGGGTATTCAGCTCGGGATAGTGTTTAATAAACGCCTGCCACGCTTCCTGCGGATGCGCGCGCAGCCACGCCACACCTGCATCCAGACCACGTAAAAACGCCGGAATGCGTCTATCCTGCGCGGCAGTTTTCTGGTTTGCCACAATGATCAACTCATCATAAGCAGGCACGCCGTAATCTTCCGGCTTGAACACCGTTGGCTTGGCGCCTTTGTCTTTCAGATCCAGCAGCTCGTAGTTGCGGAAGATAGTCATCGCGCCATCAATCTTCTGCGTCAGCAGCGCGGAGGTGCCATCCATATTCAGGTTGATAAGCTTCACCGAAGCAGCATCAACGCCCTGTGATTTCAGCATATTGTGAATCGCTACATCTTCGGTGCCCGGCACCGCGTAGCCGATGGTTTTGCCAGCGAAATCTTTTAGCGAGTGAATATCGCCTGACACCGTGGTCAGCGTATTCAACGGCTGATTAATCAACGTGCCGACGCGGATCACCGGCACCTCTTTATCCACCAGCGTGTAGAGCTGCGGCTGGTAACTGATGGCGAGGTCGACTTTGCCCGCCGCCAGCAGCAATGACACCGAAGCAGAATCGGCCGGCGCGATCATCTCCACATCCAGCCCCTCTTTCTTAAACGCGCCGCTGTGCTGGGCAGCAAAAATCGCCGCGTGGTTGGGGTTGATAAACCAGTCGAGCAGCAGACGAACTTTCTCCGCCGCCTGCACGTTAGCGGTCGCCAGCAGCAGCAACGCGGTCAATGCGATTCGTAGGGTATTCACGGTTCTTCCTTATGTAGATTGCCAGAGGAGTTTCTTACGCATCAGCGCCACGCTGCCCGAAAGCAGCAGCGCCAGAATCAGTAACAGCAGCAGTGCCGCGAAGCTGGTGGCGGTTTCCAGTCGCGCGTTGGATTGCATCATCAGATAGCCAAGCCCTTCGCTGGCGCCGACCCATTCACCAATCACCACGCCAATCGGCGCCAGCACCACCGCCATCTGCAGGCCGGAGAAAAATTGCGGTAACGCGGCGGGCCAGCGCACGCGCCAGAAGATGCGGAAGCGCGATGACGTGCTGGTTTGCGCCAGTTCCAGCCAGCCGCTGGGCGTGCGGCACAGCCCATCGAACAGCGATAAGCAAAGCGGGAAAAACAGGATTAAAGCCGCTACCACCACTTTCGAGGCGATACCAAAGCCGAGCCACAGCACCAGCAGCGGCGCAAGGGCAAACACCGGAATCGCCTGGCTGGCGGTGACCAGCGGAAACAGCACACGACGCAGCAGCGGACTGGCCGCCATCAGCACCGCCAACGTCACGCCCGCGCCAACGCCCAGCAGCAGCGCCAGCACAATTTCCGCCAGCGTATAGAGCGCGTGATGCCACAGCAGTTGACGATGCAACCACAGCGCTTCAAACACCGCCTGCGGCGTGGGCAGCAGGAAGGTTGGCACGCCGCTGTGACCCGCCAGCAGCCAGCCGCACAGCAGCACCACGATCAGGTAGATCGCGCTAAACAGTGTTTTCATGGGTATTCAGTCGGGAGAAGAGTTGAGCCTGCGCCTGCAGCACGTCGGGATGATCAAACGCACGCGGCGCGTCACCGCCGGGAACCGGCCAGCTTTCGATGGCCAGCGGCTGGCCTTGCAGCAGCAGAATGTCATCGGCCATGCGGCACGCTTCCAGCGGATCGTGCGTCACCAGCAGCACGGTTTTGCCTTGCAGTAATTCGGCAGTCAGCGTTTGCAGGCTGAGTTTGGTCATCACATCCAGCGTGGCGAAAGGTTCATCCATCAGCACTACGTCGCGCTGCGCATAGAGCGTGCGTGCCAGCGCCACGCGTTGCCGCATGCCGCCCGAAAGTTGCTGCGGCGGCGCATGCGCCACGTCGCTGAGTTTCACCTGCTCGAGCAGTGCCAGCGCGCGCGGACGATCCGGCTTTTCGCCGCTGAGCCGCGCCGACAGCATCACGTTGTCGAGCACCGTCAG
>NZ_DALYOQ010000116.1:5893-6212 GCF_031974595.1 Pantoea sp. CTOTU46764
CATTGCCGCTCAAGCGCTGCACCGCGCCCTGCTGCGGCTGGAGTAAACCGGCCACCAGCCGCAGTAGCGTACTTTTGCCGATGCCGCTGCGTCCCAGCATTACCGTGGTTTTGCAGCCGCGCAGTTGCAAATTCAGCCTCTGACACAGCGGTTTATCGCCCCAGCTAAAACTCACATCGTTGAAGAGAATGTCCTGATTCATGGGCGATTGGCCGCCAGAATCGCCAGCTGATGAAATCCACGCTGCGCCAGCGCGCTAGCGGCCTGCGCGGCGCGGATGCCGCTGGCGCACACCAGCACGATGCGCTGCCGGGCGGGC
>NZ_DALYOQ010000117.1:0-579 GCF_031974595.1 Pantoea sp. CTOTU46764
CACACCACCGAGAAACTGGCCGTGTGGCAACAGCATGTGGCGGTTGAGCAAACCGTTGTCAGCCAGTACTTGCAGCGAACTGCGCCCCTGATAGCGACGGGCGATTTCCCGCACTTCCAGCTCGCTCTGGCAACAATGTAGCCGTGTTGGACAGGCGAGTGACGTGACAATGTCACCTAAATCTTTCAGCCAAACAGCATCACCGCCCTCGATCCGGTCAGGAGCCAGCATGCCGCTCAGGGTTGAAACGCCGCGCTGCTGTAGACGTTGATAAAACTTCACCGCATCGTCCAGCCCCTTCTTCGCGCGATCGCGATTGCCAATCCATGAGAACTCTCCCTGCTCATCACTGGCGTAGTAACCCGCCATAAAAGCCGGGCCGAGCCACGCGCGCGCGCCTAATGATTCGGCTACATCTGCGGCGTACAGGTATTCATCAACGTCCTCGGCCCATTCACGGTAGAGAATCGAGGTGATGGGCGCAAAGCTGGTGATGCCGTTGAGCAGCAAATGGCTGTAGGCATAATGCTTGGCGAAGTTAAGCTGCTCGCGGCTGTAAAGATCGCGGCGCTGCCAGTC
>NZ_DALYOQ010000117.1:589-4949 GCF_031974595.1 Pantoea sp. CTOTU46764
GGCGACGATGCGCCCTTTTTTCCAGCCGGGCTGGTTGTCGAAGGCCAGCACGGTGGTATCGAGGTCGCCGAGTGCATCAAGGTCAATAAATCCCGGCCCCACCAGACAATTCCCGGCGTTAATCTCTTCATTCACCTCGCCAGGATAATCAAAACCCACAAACAGAATGCGTTCGCCCTGCCACACCACTTCGCCATCCGCCAGCAGGCAGTGATCGCCATCGCGATAGCCCACCACCCACGCGGCGCGCAGTCGGGTTACTTTTTCGCTCATCAGAACAGGCACTCCCCGTCAGCGGCGATCAGTTTGCCGCCTTTGAATACCTTACGGTCGCGCGGCAACTCCACCAGCGCTTCCACCATGCTACGGCCGGGAATCAACACCAAATCGGCGCGATTGCCGGGCTGCAAACCATAATTGTCCAGCGTCATCACGCGGGCACCGCCAAAGGTAATGGTGTGCGCCGCGCGCATAATCTGGCGATCCTGACGCCAGCGATAGCGCAGCCCCATGGTGACGGCGCGTTGCAACATATCGCCGCTGCCGTAAGGGCTCCAGGTATCGCGCACGCCGTCATTACCGGCGCAAAATGCCACGCCCGCGTCGGTGAGCAATTCATAAGGCGGAACCGCGATATCCGCCGGCGCGGTTGTTGCAACCGACATTCCCAGCTCCGCCATCTCTTCGGCAAACTGTTGTTGGCGCGCCGGTTCGACCATGCCGAGACAGAAGCCGTGGCTGAGCGTGACGCGATTATGCATCTGATAACGGCGGGTAAAATCAATCAGCAACTCAAGGCTAAACGCGCCCAGTTCACCGCGTTCGTGCAGATGAATATCCACTTTTTTGCCGTGACGAACCGCCAGCTCGAAGATGATCTGCAGATGGCGTACCGGATCTTTATCGTATGAACAGGGATCTAAACCGCCCACCAGCTCGGCGCCCATTTGCAGCGCGCGATCCAACAGCACTTCAGTGCCGGGACTTTGCAAAATGCCGCTTTGCGGAAACGCCACTATCTCAATATCCACCTGATCGGCCAGCCGACGCCGTGTTTCCAGCACGCCTTCCAGATTCGCCAGACCGATTTCGTTATCAATATCAACATGGGTGCGAATAAATGAGGTACCTGCCGCGATGGCGCGACGCGTGATACGTTCTGACTGCAACTGCGGATCGGGCTGCTGCTCGCGGCGATAATCGCGTTCATTGGCGATGATCGCCGCCAGATTGCGTGGCACTTCGTTGCGATACCAGTCTCGTCCCAGCAAGGTTTTGTCGAGATGTGCATGGCCATCCACTAAGCCAGGAAATGCCTGCATGCCGCTGGCATCGATGACTTTTGCGCCTGCGGGCACCGGCAAATTATGGCCACGCGTCGCGATAACGCCATTTTCGAGCAACAGATCAACGGGCTGGATCTCATCAAACGGCATAACATTTTGAATTAATAGACTTTCCATCGGCGATCTCCTTGTAACGTTCAGGCTGCGGCGACGGCCGCAGGGAAATGGCACTCAATCTGATGCTCATCAGACAGATCATGTACCGGCGGCATCGCTTGCTGACACAGCGGCTGGGCGTGACTGCAGCGGGCGGCAAAGGCACAACCGAGCGGTGGCGACATCGGATTGGGCGCTTCGCCAACGATCGGTTCACGTTCAGTCGAGGGATTATCGAACTGTGGAATCGCGGCAATCAGTAGACGCGTGTAAGGATGCGCGGGACGGGAAAAAATCTCCTCCACCGTGCCTTGCTCCACGATACGGCCGAGGTACATCACGCCGACCCGATCGGAGATGTGGGAAATCACCGCCATGTTATGGCTGATGAAAAAGTAGGTCAGCCCGTGCTGTTGCTGCAAACGACGCATCAGATTTAACACCTGCGCCTGCACCGAAACGTCGAGCGCCGACGTCGGCTCATCACAAATCAGAAAGCCTGGCTGCGTGGCCAGGGCGCGAGCAATCGAGATGCGTTGGCGCTGGCCGCCGGAGAACTCATGCGGAAACTTATCCAGATCGTTAGCGGAAAGCCCAACCTGCTCCAGCAGTTGTCCGCAATAGCTTCTTGCCTGCCGCGTGCTGCCGACCTTTTTACTCAGCACTAACGGCTCGGCCAGTGAACGTCCGATGCGCCAGCGCGGATTGAGGCTGGCATAGGGATCCTGGAAGATCATCTGGGTGCCATTTTGCGCGCTGTTGCTGTCGCTCACCTCGCCTTGCCAGGCAAATTTTATTGAGCCTTCTGATGGCATATAAAGCCCGGCCAGCGCCCGCGCAATGGTGGATTTGCCGCAGCCGGATTCGCCGACGATGCTAAAGGTTTCGCCCTGGCGGATGGAGATATTGATGCCGCGCACCGCATGCAGTTCACGCTTCGCACCGCGCCGCAACAGCGAAGTCCGCTTTTCGCGTCCGAGCTGAAAACGAATGTGCAGATCGCGCACGCTTAATACTTCCGGCGGCAGCGCTTTTTCACTTTTCATGGCGTTTCTCCATACGGATAAAAGCAGGCGATTTGTGACAAATGGCTGAACTGCATCTCCGGTTGTTGTCGTTGGCAGCGCTCAGTGACATGTGGACAGCGAGGATGAAAGGCGCAGCCGCCCGGCAGCGTATTAAGACGTGGCATTGCGCCGTCGATCTGAGCCAGAAACTCATGGCGTTCGCGCATGGAAGGAATCGAGTTAATCAGGCCGCGCGTATACGGATGTTTGGGCGAACGAATCACTTCTTCCACTGGCCCCATTTCGACGATGCGACCGGCGTAGAGCACCGCCACTCGCGAGCACACTTCCGCTACCACGCCCATATCATGGGTGATCAGCATCACGGCGGTACCGTGCTGCTGACAGAGACGCTTGAGCACGCGTAATACCTGCGCCTGAACTGATACATCCAGCGCGGTAGTGGGCTCATCGGCTATCACCAACTGCGGATCCACGCACAGCGCCAGCGCAATCACCACACGTTGCCGCATGCCGCCGGAAAGCTGATGCGGATATTGATGCATTCGCTGCGCCGGGCTACTCATCCCCACTTCGGTCAGCAGGTTGATGGCGCGTTCACTGGCTTGCGCCGCCGAGAGCGGTAAATGGGTACGGATGGTTTCAGTCAGTTGCTGGCCGATGGTCAGCACCGGATTGAGGCTGGTAAGCGGATCCTGAAAAATACAGCTGATGGCTTTGCCGCGCAGTTGGCGACGCGCATCGTCATCCAGGTTATCAATCCGCTGGCCCTGAAACCAAATCTCACCACTCTTGACGCGTCCGGGCTCCTGCAACAGCCCGCTGATTGCCGCGCCGGTCAGTGATTTCCCCGCACCGGATTCACCGACCATGCCGAGCACTTCTCCCGGCTGCATGCTGAGCGACAGATGGTGTATCGCCTGCAAATTGCCCTTGCGATGGAGAAACTCAATGCTGAGATCTCTGACGTCCAGTAACGTCTCGTTGGCTGGCTGCATCGTTCGGCTCCTAACGTAATTTCGGGTTAAGGGCGTCCAGCAACCAATCGCCCAGCATGTTGAATGAGAGAGAAAGGATCACCAGCAGCGCGGCGGGAAAAGCCACAATCCACCACTGTCCGGAGAACAGATATTGGTTGCCTTCATTAATTAAGGTGCCCAGCGAGGGCTGATCCGGCGGCATGCCGACGCCAAGAAACGAGAGCGTCGCTTCGGTCAGAATCGCCACGCCCAGATGCAGCGTTGCCATCACAAGCACCGGACGCAGCACGTTCGGCACGATATGGCGCAGCATAATATGCAGATGATTGGCGCCGCTGATGCGGGAAGCCATCACGTATTCGCGCCCTTTCTCCAGCATGGTCAAGCCTCGCACGGTGCGGGCGTATTGCATCCAGCCGGTTAGCGCAATCGCGCCGGTGAGGATGGCCGGCGCGAAGTGCCCCATCAGCTCTTTGGGGATCACCACGCGCGCCACGCCGCTCACCAGCAGCGTGAACATAATGGTTGGAATGCTCAGCATCGCATCGGCAAAACGCATGATCAGCGTGTCCACTATACCGCCGAAGTAGCCGCTCAATACGCCCAGCGCCACGCCGAGCAGCACTGATAACAGCACGCTGATGCCGCCAATAATTAGCGAGATATTCAGGCCATAGAGCATCAGCGACAGAATATCGCGCCCTTGCACATCGGTTCCCAGCCAGAAGCGCGCGTCGCCACCGCTCATCCACGATGGCGGCAATTCGGAGTCCATCAGGTCAAATGTGGTGGTATCGAACACATTGTGTGGCGCAATCCAGTGGCTGGTCAGCGAGCAGAGCAAGATCAGCAGGCAGCAGGTGAAGGCCAGCACCGTGCTTTTGCTGCGCCAGAATAGCCAAAGCAGATC
>NZ_DALYOQ010000117.1:4959-5784 GCF_031974595.1 Pantoea sp. CTOTU46764
CGGGTACGGCGGCGTAACGGGACATTATCGTTAATCATGGCAACTCCTTACTGCGCCCGCATACGCGGGTCGATCAGGTAATACAACAGATCAACCAGCGTGTTGATCACGATAAAAATCAGGGCGGTAAACAGCAGATAGCCGGAAAGAACCGGTACATCGACGAAGTTGATCGATTGAATCAGCAGCAAGCCCATGCCAGGCCACTGGAAGACGGTTTCAATCACAATGGCGAAGGCAATCAAACCGCCAATCTGCAAACCAATTACCGTCACCACCGGCAGCAGCGCGTTCTTCAGCGCATGACGAAACCAGATGCGATAGTTTTCGATGCCGCGCGCGCGGGCGAATTTGACGTAATCGGACTTCATCACCTCCAGCATCTCGGTGCGAATCAGACGCATGATGATGGTCACCATCGACAAACCAAGCGAAAGCGCCGGCAGCACGATTGAGTGCCAACCGGATGCGGTGAGAAAGCCGGTGCTGGAGGGAAACCAGCCGAGCCACACCGAAAACACGATAATCAGGATGATGCCGGTGAGGAACCACGGCAGCGAAACGCCAATCAGCGACAGGATTTGCACGCCCTCTTTCAGCGACTTGTTGCGGCTGATGGCCGACCAGACCCCGAGCGGAAAGCCGATGGCCATTGCCATCACCACCGACACAAATACCAGTTCCAGCGTGGCGGGCAGGCGCTCCATGATCAGCTGAAACACCGAAACCTGGTTGTAATAGGAGATGCCAAAGTTGCCGTGCAGCAGGCGCGTGATGTAGTGCCAGAACTGCACAATCACCGGATCGTTGAGGCCAAGGCTGGTG
>NZ_DALYOQ010000118.1:0-5777 GCF_031974595.1 Pantoea sp. CTOTU46764
CCGTTCGACGCCGAAATATGTCTTGCCAGATAACTGGCAAGACGGTATCTACAAACGATGCAGTGGAATTCGTAGGGTCGCCATTTATGGCGACCGCAGCCATCACGCGCGCAAATACTTCTCAAACCAGCCCAGCGTGCGGCTCCAGGCTAATTCGGCGGCGGCTTTGTCATAACGCGGTGTCGAATCATTATGGAAGCCATGATTCACGCCGGGATAAACGTAGCCTTCGTAGACTTTATGATTGGCCTTTAACGCCTCTTCATAGGCTGGCCAACCTTCGTTGATGCCTTTATCCAGCGCGGCGTAATGCAACAACAGCGGCGCTTTGATGCGCGGCACATCTTCGGCTTTAGGCTGACGGCCATAAAACGGCACCGCACAGGCCAAATCGGGAAACGCGACCGCTGCCGCATTCGCTACGCCACCTCCGTAGCAGAAGCCGGTGATGCCCACTTTGCCGGTGCCTTCCTCGTGATGCATCAGGAAATCAATCGCGGCGAAAAAGTCATTCATCAACTTGGTTGGATCGACTTTGGCCTGCATCGTTTTGCCTTCATCATCATTGCCCGGATAACCGCCCAGCGAACTCAGACCATCCGGTGCCAGCGCGATATAACCGGCTTTCGCTACCCGTCGTGCCACGTCTTCGATGTAGGGATTGAGGCCACGATTCTCGTGCACCACCACCACCGCAGGCACTTTGCCGGATGCATTGGCCGGTCTTACCAGATAGCCGCGCACCTCGCCGTGACCTTGCGGTGACGGATAGTGAATGTACTCCGGTTTGATCGCCGGATCGGTAAATTCCACCTGCTGCGCCAGCGCATAATTGGGGCTCATGGCGCTCAATAATGTTGCGCCCGCCATACCCGCAACGGTGAATTTCGCCGCCATCGAGATAAATTCGCGTTTGCTGATTTTGCCATGGGCGTAGTAATCGTAAAGCTCGAGCAGTTCCTGAGGGAAATCCTGTGCAGTAAGACGGGCCATAACCTCTCCTTCGCTGTTTAACTGGTTGATTACTGCTCTAAAAAAGCACAGCTTGTCGCCGCTGGCAAATGCCATGCCGCAGCAGGTTAACGTCACCACGTTTACATCACGGCATAATTAATCAGCAGGAATATATCTTTTTATTATAAAAATATTATCTTTTAATTAACAATTATGATCCCCTCGCGCTGTCCGGAAATATTTACATGTTTCAGTCAAACGCCATAAATATCATCTTTTCGCTTTGCACTAAAAAATAAATAAATGAAGTGGTTACCAGCTGAGCACAGCGAGAATAAGCGAAAAACAATAACAATATTGTCACAATGAGTGAGGGTGTTTAACCTTAACGTGGTGATTTTAAAGTATTAGTTTCTGCTGAAAACAATGATCGAAATCAAAAAACACTGTTATAGTTTTACCGACTTCCCCTGTATCTTTTCGTTCGCACCACTTCCTTTTACATTGGCGCGACATTTCTTTAAGCACGGCGAAATAACCGCTGCGCTCTGCTTGTTAATTATAAGTAAAAATTCGGTGTAATTTGTGGCAATGAGGTAAGCAATGTTTGGATTAGACGCCTTTCATCTGGCCAGGATTCAGTTCGCATTTACTGTTTCCTTCCATATTATCTTTCCAGCCATCACCATCGGTCTCGCCAGTTTCCTGGCGGTGCTTGAAGGGATGTGGCTGAAAACCCGTAACGAGACCTATCGCGATCTCTACCATTTCTGGTCGAAAGCTTTTGCCGTTAACTTCGGCATGGGTGTGGTATCCGGATTGGTGATGGCGTACCAGTTCGGTACTAACTGGAGTGGTTTCTCACAGTTTGCTGGCAGTATTACCGGCCCGCTGCTCACCTATGAAGTGTTAACTGCGTTCTTCCTTGAAGCGGGCTTCCTTGGCGTGATGCTGTTTGGCTGGAACCGCGTCGGTCCAGGCTTGCACTTCTTTGCAACCTGCATGGTCGCGCTCGGTACCATCTTCTCCACCTTCTGGATTCTGGCGTCGAACAGCTGGATGCATACGCCGCAGGGCTACATCATCCAGAACGGCATCGTGGTGCCGGAAGATTGGCTGAAAATCATCTTTAACCCTTCGTTCCCTTATCGCTTGTTCCACATGTCGGTGGGTGCCTTCCTCGCCAGCGCCTTCTTTGTCGGCGCGTCGGGCGCATGGCATTTGCTGCGCGGTAACGACAATCCAGCGATTCGTAAGATGTTCTCGATGGCGCTGTGGATGGCGCTGATCGTCGCGCCGATTCAGGCCATGATCGGTGATGCGCATGGCCTGAACACCCTTGAGCATCAGCCAGCGAAAATCGCGGCGATTGAAGGACACTGGGAAAACAAGGCGGGTGAAGCCACGCCGCTGATTCTGTTCGGTGTGCCGGATATGGAGCAAGAGCGCACCAAGTACGCGCTGGAAATCCCGTACCTCGGCAGCCTGATTCTGACGCACAGTCTCGACAAGCAGATTCCTGCGTTGAAGAGCTTCCCGAAAGAGGACCGTCCGAATTCCACCATCATCTTCTGGTCATTCCGCGTGATGGTGGCGCTGGGCCTGCTGATGATTACGCTCGGCGTGGTGTCTCTGTGGCTGCGTTTCAAAGGCCGTTTGTACCACTCGCGTCCGTTCCTGTGGTTCACGCTGCTGATGGGGCCATCGGGTTTAATCGCCATTCTGGCCGGCTGGTTTACTACCGAAATTGGACGTCAGCCTTGGGTGGTGTATGGCGTGCAGCGCACCATTGATGCGGTCTCCGCGCATGGCGATATGCATATGAGCATCAGCCTGCTGGCGTTCATTCTGGTCTATTCGTCGGTGTTTGGTGTCGGTTACCTCTACATGATGCGTCTGATCAAAGAGGGTCCGGTGACCGGCGAAGGTAAAGAGGTTGATCACGGTGGTCCGGGTCAGCATCACACGCCAGCGCGTCCGTTGTCGGCGGCCAAAACCCATAGCGAAAAGAGTGGGGAGCACTAAGATGATCGACTTTTCAATTATCTGGTTTGCCATCATCGTGTTTGGCACCTTGATGTACATCGTGATGGATGGCTTCGATCTCGGCATTGGCTTGCTGCTGCCGTTTAACAAAGATCCCATCGAACGCGACATGATGGTGAACACCGTTGCCCCGGTTTGGGATGGCAACGAAACCTGGCTGGTACTGGGCGGCGCGGCGCTGTACGGCGCGTTCCCGCTGGCGTATTCGGTGCTGCTGGATGCGCTGTCGATTCCTTTGACGGCAATGCTGATTGGCCTGATCTTCCGTGGTGTTGCCTTTGAGTTCCGCTTCAAGGCCACGGTAGAACACCGTCCGTTCTGGGATAAGTCGTTTATTGCCGGTTCACTGCTGGCCACCTTCAGCCAAGGCGTGGCGGTTGGCGCCATCCTGAATGGTTTCCCGGTGGTTGGCCGTGAATATGCGGGTTCAGCGATGAGCTGGTTAGCGCCGTTCCCGCTGTTCTGCGGCGTTGGTCTGGTGATTGCCTATGCGCTACTGGGTTGTACCTGGCTGATCATGAAAACCGAACACGACCTGCACCGTAAGATGTCTGCGCTGGCGACACCGCTGACGCTGACGCTGCTGCTGGTGGTGGGCATTATCAGCATCTGGACGCCGCTGACGCATGCGGATATCGCACAGCGCTGGTTCTCGCGTCCGAACCTGTTCTGGTTCCTGCCGGTTCCGGTGCTGGTGGTGCTCTGTTCGTGGGGGATTGTGCGCGCCATCAAGCGTGAAGCGCATTACTCGCCGTTCATCCTGACACTGGCGCTGATTTTCCTTGGCTTCTCGGGCCTTGGCATCAGCATCTGGCCGAACATCATTCCACCGTCAATCACCATCTGGCAGGCGGCGTCTCCGGCGAGCAGCCAGGCGTTTATGCTGGTGGGCGGCTTGCTGATTATTCCGGTCATTCTGGGTTACACCTTCTGGAGTTACTACGTGTTCCGCGGAAAAATCAAAGCCGACGAAGGATACCATTGATATGAAAACCGAGGTCAGCAACATGAAAACTCACTCTGAAACGAAGATTCCGTGGTGGAAGCAGGTGATGTGGCTGGTAGTCATTTACGGCGCAAGCGTGCTGGCACTCGGTGTGGTGGCATCACTGTTTCGTATGATGATGACGGCAGCGGGCATGCGTTCGCATTGAGTCCCCGCATTAACAGAACCCATTGATATCACCGTAGGGTCGCCATTCATGGCGACCTTTTTCTTTTCTGCGATCAAAAAAACGTTAGTAACCTAAGCAATTAATGCTTTTCCCGCTTCGGTACGTTTACTCTTCCTTACGTTAGTAATACGTTTTTGTTATATTTATGTGACGAATAACGCAAATTCATGACGTTAACCACCTCATTCGACCATCAAAATCATGCTCAGCCTGAATGTAAAAAAACAGTACATCAACGATCTGGTGGACTGGATAGAAGCGAACCTGACCGACGAACTCAACATCGATCTGATTACCCTGAAATCCGGTTACTCCAAATGGCACATGCAGCGCATGTTCAAAGAGATGACCGGGCAAACGCTGGCGTCCTACACGCGCAAACGTCGTCTGACCATGGCGGCGATGGCGCTGCGTTTGACCAACATGCCGCTGATCGACATTGCGGTGCGCTTTGGCTTTGATAATCAGCAGAATTTTACCCGCGTGTTTAAAAGTCACTTCTCGATGACGCCGGGTGCCTATCGCCGCATTCCAGAGATGCTGATGAAGGATTTCCACAGCCGCATCTCCACGCAGCGCGAGTGGATCAATGCGCGTCTGGCGCAGAAGCCGGAAATTCAGCTGTGTGGTGAAGTGATTGAGTGGGAATGCCGCTTCGGCGAATACATCGATCACCATAACCATGTGGTGGCGCAGCACACGCGTGATTTCATCGCTTTTGCGGGTCAGCACGTAAATCGCGGCTGGCTGGGCTTCCAGTTCAGTCCGGGCCTACATTCCGCCGATCAGCAACACATCAGCCTGTTCCAGGCGCTGGAAAGTCAGTACGCCGATGTGCTGCCGCGTAATGTGCAGAACTGGACCGGAGAAAGTGGTTTGTATGCGGAGATTGACTGGCACGGCGCGCCGGAAGAGATCAACGCGTTCACCGCGGAGATTTACTACAACCACTTGCCAGCGCTGGGCGTAGCACGCCGTGCGGGCAAAGATTTGCTCAAGCTGGATCTGAAATACAGTACGCCCGATCTGCTGCAAGGCACCTTCTATATTCCGGTGGCGGATATGTAATGCATAATTCGTGCGGTAAACCGTGACAAACCGCACGATTTTATAAACTCAAGGCGGTAATTGGCGTAAAATTCTCCATCGAAACCTGATTGGCCGCGTAAATCACCAGCCGCCACACATCAGGCTGGATAATCACCTGCATTTCTGGTCCATTCCGGGCCGCAATAGTGAACAGACAAAAAAATTATGCGACTTCTACCGTTGTTCCTCATGACAGCGCTTGTAGCGTTTTCTTCGCTGGCAAGTGCACAGATGGCCGAGCCTTTTTCACCGCCGGGCGGTCTGCATCCGCATCAACCCCATTGCGCGCAGCATGAAATTCTGGGCGATAATGTACTGCCGAAACATAGCCAGGATGATGGCAGTTTCGTAACCTGCGGCAATCATCAGGCGTAATCTCGTCCCGCCACAAAATTCCAATCTGCTACATCCTTTATGAAGGTCGTCATAAATGACGCCCCTACATTCGCACATGCCTTCCGTAGATACCGTCTTGCCAGTTATCTGGCAAGACATATTTCGGCGTCGAACGGG
>NZ_DALYOQ010000119.1:0-3994 GCF_031974595.1 Pantoea sp. CTOTU46764
ATCGCCACCGGTCCGTCAGGAATCGTGAATGAGTGAAGGTACCGCGAAGCGGCGGGTTGGGCTGGCGCAAGGCCCGGGAGTGCAGAGGGCGCGGCCAGGCGTCCTCTGCTCGGTCGCCGCACGAAGGTGCTGCAACTACCTTAGCAAATGGCGAACGAAAGTCGCTCCAGGCTTAACTGAGCGGCATTACGCCATTCATGGCGACCTTTTTTATTACGCGTACTTCACCGTAATCGACGCACTGGCCAGCGCATGGAAATGCACGTTAAAGCCTACCATCGCGCCGCTCGCGCCTTCATCCACATCAATTTTATCCGTATCCAGCGCATGCACCGTAAAGATGTAGCGATGTGATTCGCCTTGCGGTGGCGCCGCGCCGCCGTAGCCGGTTTGGCCAAAATCGGTGCGCGTCTGAATGGCGCTCTCCGGCAGTTCTGCCACACCGGAACCGGCGCCCTGCGGCAACTCGGTGACTTCTGCCGGAATGTTCGCTACCACCCAATGCCACCAGCCGGAACCGGTTGGCGCGTCGGGATCGTAGCAAGTGACCACAAAGCTTTTGGTGCCCGCCGGCACATCATCCCACGCCAGATGCGGTGACACATTGTCGCCCTGGTAACCCATGCCGTTGAAAACGTGTCGCTCTGGCATTTTATCGCCGTCGTTAAAATCCTGGCTAACTACGCGCATGATCGCTCCTTATTGGTTGTGCAGTGCCCTCAATCATGGTGGAAATGCGCCGCAACATCCAGTGCCGCACCGACCGCTTGCGTCAGTTTCGTCAGTTCGGCGGCAGAAATCAGATAAGGTGGCATCAGGTAGATCAATCGCCCAAACGGACGAATCCACACGCCGCGCTCCACGAAGAAGTGCTGCAACGCCGCCATGTTCACCGCCTGATGGGTTTCGATCACGCCAATCGCCCCCAGCACGCGCGCGTCGGCCACCGCGTGATGACCGCGCAGCGGCAGCAGCTCGGCACGCAGCTGCTGTTCAATCTGTGCCACTTGCCACTGCCAATGTCCTTCATTCACCATTTTCAGACTTTCCACCGCCACCGCGCAGGCCAGCGGATTGCCCATAAAGGTGGGACCGTGCATAAAGCAGCCCGCTGCGCTGCGGCTGATGGTATCCGCGACTTCACGCGTGGTCAGCGTGGCGGAGAGCGTCATGGTGCCGCCGGTCAGCGCTTTGCCGAGGCAGAGAATGTCTGGCGTGATGCCCGCATGGTCACAGGCAAAAAGTTTGCCGCTGCGGCCAAATCCGGTGGCGATCTCATCGGCAATCAGCAGCAAACCGTAGCGATCGCACAGCTCGCGTACCTGCTGCAGATAGCGCGGATGGTAGAAACGCATGCCGCCCGCGCCTTGCACAATCGGCTCAAGAATCACCGCCGCAATCTCGCGATAGTGGATTTCGACCAGCTGCGCGAAATCGGCGAAATCCGCCTCATTCCACGCATCATCGAAAGCACACTGCGGCGCGTGGGCGAACAGATGTTCCGGCAGATAGCCGCGCCACAGGCTGTGCATCGAATTTTCCGGATCGCATACCGACATCGCGGCAAAGGTATCGCCGTGATAACCGTGCTTCAGCGTGAGGAATTTCTGTCGCGTTTGGTTGCGTCCCAGCCAGTATTGCAACGCCATTTTCATCGACACTTCGACGGCGATCGAACCTGAATCGGCGAGGAACACGCACTCCAACGCCTCAGGTGTCATGGCAACCAGCTGGCGACTCAGCTCCACCGCCGCCGGATGGGTAATGCCGCCAAACATCACATGCGACATCTGCGTCATTTGCTGCCGCAGCGCCTGGTTGAGGCGCGGATGGTTGTAACCGTGGATCGCCGCCCACCACGACGACATGCCATCGACCAATTCACGTCCATCGGCCAGCTGCAGCTGACAGCCGTGCGCCGCGACAACCGGATAACAGGGCAGGGGATCGCGCATCGACGTATAGGGATGCCAGATATGCTGGCGGTCAAAGTTGAGGTCGTCCTGAGTGAACATGCGAGTTGTAAACCATTTTAAAAAGATTTAGTTTACAAGTATAACCACGTTAATCGTCGGGATGAACCCCCTTTTTCTGGAGTAAGCAATGGCAAACCGCTGGACACTGACACAAGCTCAGGCACTGTTCGATAAACCTTTCCTTGAGTTGATGTTTGAAGCGCAGCAAGTGCATCGTCAACATTTCGATCCACGCCAGGTGCAGGTCAGCACGCTGCTATCGATCAAAACCGGCGCCTGTCCGGAAGACTGTAAATACTGTCCGCAGAGCGCACGCTACAAAACCGGTCTGGAATCAGAACGTCTGATGGAAGTGGATGCGGTGCTGGAATCGGCGCGCAAAGCCAAAGCGGCGGGATCGAGCCGCTTCTGCATGGGCGCGGCGTGGAAAAATCCGCACGAGCGCGACATGCCGTACTTGCAGCAGATGGTGCAGGGCGTGAAAGCGATGGGAATGGAAACCTGCATGACGCTCGGCACGCTAGATGGCAGCCAGGCACAACGTCTCGCCGAAGCCGGGCTTGATTTCTACAACCACAACCTCGACACCTCGCCAGAGTTTTACGGCAACATCATTACCACGCGCAGCTACCAGGAACGTCTGGATACGCTGGATAAAGTGCGCGGCGCGGGCATCAAAGTGTGTTCCGGCGGCATCGTGGGGTTGGGTGAAACGGTGAAGGATCGCGCGGGCTTGCTGGTGCAACTCGCGAATCTGCCAACGCCACCCGAGAGCGTACCGATCAACATGCTGGTGAAGGTCAAGGGCACGCCGCTGGCCGATAACGACGACGTGGAACCGTTCGACTTCATCCGCACCATCGCGGTGGCGCGCATTATGATGCCATCCTCGCACGTGCGCCTTTCAGCCGGTCGTGAGCAGATGAGCGAGCAAACGCAGGCAATGTGCTTTATGGCCGGTGCAAACTCAATCTTCTACGGCTGCAAGCTGCTCACCACGCCAAACCCGGAAGAGGATAAAGATCTGATTCTGTTCCGCAAACTGGGCCTGAATCCGGAGCATACCGCGACAACCGCCGGTGACAACGAGCAACAATATCAGCTCAGCGAGCAGCTGCTTCACGCGGATACCGAGCAGTTCTATAACGCGGCTGTGTAAATGGGCTGGTCACAACGTATTGATGAGGCGCTGGCGGCGCGGCGCGCCGCGGATGGCTGGCGGCTGCGGCGTCCCGTTGAGCACAACAGCGTGCGGGAGATTACGCTCGAAGGGCAGCGTTATCGCCACTTCTCCAGCAATGACTATCTCGGCTTGAGTCAGCATCCGGCGGTGATCGCTGCCTGGCAGCAGGGCGCGGCCGAGACGGGCGCGGGTGCGGGCGCATCCGGTCATGTCACCGGTTACAGCCGCCATCATGCGCAGCTCGAAGCGGAGCTGGCGGACTGGCTGGGCTATTCGCGCGCGCTGCTGTTCATTTCGGGATTTGCCGCCAATCAGGCGGTGATCCATCTGCTGGCGAAAAAGCAGGATCGCATCTTCGCCGATAAGCTGGCGCATGCTTCACTGCTGGATGCCGCCAGCCACAGCCCAGCCAGCCTGCGTCGTTTTGCCCACAATCAGCCGGAAAGTCTGGCGAAGCTGCTGGCAACGCCGTCGGATGGCGGCACGCTGGTGGTGACCGAGGGCGTGTTTAGCATGGATGGCGACAGCGCACCGCTGGCCGAGATTGCCGAACAGACGCGGCGCGGCAACGGCTGGCTGCTGGTGGATGATGCGCACGGCATTGGCGTCACTGGTGCGCAAGGGCGCGGCAGCTGCTGGCAGCAGCAGGTCAAACCGGAACTGCTGATTGTCACCTTCGGCAAAGGGTTTGGCGTCAGCGGCGCGGCGCTGCTGTGCGATGACGCCACTGCCGATTACGTCGAGCAGTTTTCACGCCATCTGATCTACTCCACCGCGATGCCACCGGCGCAGTGCTACGCGTTGCTGGCGGCACTGCGGCAGATTCAACAAGGCG
>NZ_DALYOQ010000119.1:4040-5776 GCF_031974595.1 Pantoea sp. CTOTU46764
CACATCGCGCGTTTCCGTGCGGGCGCCGCCGATTTGCCATGGCAATTAGGTGCCTCTGCAAGCGCCATCCAACCGCTGATCGTCGGTGAAAACAGCGCGGCGCTGGCGTTGTCGCAGCGGCTGGCGCAGGCAGGCTGCTGGGTCAGCGCCATTCGTCCACCGACCGTGCCGCCCGGCACCGCGCGGCTACGCATCACGCTCACCGCTGCGCATCATACCGATGATATTGATCGTCTGCTGGAGGCGCTGTATGACGCTGCAGGTTAACAAGCAGGCCGTGGCAAACGCCTTTGGTCGTGCGGCTGCGCATTACGAGCAGCACGCGCAGTTACAGCGGCTGAGCGGTGATGCGCTGCTGGCGCTGGCGCCCGCCGGTTTTGGCCCGCACCTGCTGGATGCTGGTTGCGGCACCGGGTGGTATAGCCGCTATTGGCGCGATCGCGGGCGCACGCTGACGGCGCTTGATCTGTCGCCCAACATGTTGCAAACCGCGCGCGATCAGCAATCGGCGCAGCACTATCTGCTGGGCGATATTGATGCGGTGCCGCTACCAGATGCCAGCGTTGACGGCGTGTGGAGCAATCTGGCGGTGCAGTGGAGCAGCGACTTGCACACCGCGCTGCTGCAGTTTTTACGCGTCACGCGGCCAGGCGGCACGGTGCTGTTTTCCACGCTGCTCGACGGATCGCTGCACGAAGTGCATCTCGCGTGGGCAAAACTGGATGGTCGTCAGCACGCCAATCGTTTCCTCAGCGCCGCGCAGTTTGACACGGCCACCGCGACGCTGCCGATCGCTAAGCAGCAGCAGGTTATCACGCTGCATTTTCCCAGTGCGCTCAGCGCCATGCGCTCGCTGAAAGGCATTGGTGCCACGCATTTGCACGACGGACGCGGCGCCAGCGTACTGACGCGCGCTCAGCTGGCACAACTTGAGCAGCACTGGCCGCAGGACGAGGCGGGTTATCGCCTGAGTTATCACCTGATGTATGGAGTTTTACGCAAATGACACGCTGGTTTATTACCGGAACCGATACCGAAGTGGGCAAAACAGTGGCCAGCGGCGCGCTGCTGCAGGCGGCGAGCGCCGCCGGTTTACGCACCGCAGGCTACAAGCCGGTGGCTTCCGGCTGCGAGATCACGCCGCAAGGCATCCGCAACAGCGACGCGCTGGCGTTACAGCGCTACAGCAGCTTGCCGTTAAGCTATGAGCAGGTGAACCCGCTGGCGTTTGTTGAGCCGACCTCGCCGCATATCATTAGCGCGGAAGAGGGCAGACCGATTGATTTTGCCACGCTGTCAGCGGGTTTACGCGCGCTGGAGCAGCAGGCTGAATGGGTGCTAGTTGAAGGCGCAGGCGGATGGTTTACGCCGCTGTCGGAAACGCAAACTTACGCCGATTGGGTGGAAGCCGAGCAACTGCCGGTGATTCTGGTAGTGGGGGTGAAACTGGGTTGCATCAACCATGCGATGCTCACCGCCGAAGCGGTCAAAGCACGCGGATTGCGCCTTGCGGGCTGGATTGCCAATGATATTCAACCGCCCGGCAAACGCCATCAGGAGTATATGGCTACGCTGCGTCAGCGCATTGATGCGCCGTTCCTTGGTGAGATTCCGCACCTTAGCGATGAGGCCGAGCAGGTTGAATGTGGGCGTTATTTGAGGTTGCCGCAATAAATAACCCAGGTCGCCATAAATGGCGTAATGCCGATCAGTTAAGCCCGAAATGATCGGTTGAA
>NZ_DALYOQ010000120.1:0-4834 GCF_031974595.1 Pantoea sp. CTOTU46764
GATCGCCGCACGAAGGTGCTGCAACTGCCTCAGCACAGGGCGAACGAAAGTCGCTCCGCGCTTAACTGAGCGGTATTACGCCATGAATGGCGACCCTACGTTTAATTAAAAAACTCGTGCAGCGCATCGGCCAGCGCCTGCGGTTGCTCATCCGGGATGAAGTGACCGCAGTGCGCTATTTTAATTCCCGTCACATCCGCCGCGAACTCGCGCAACGGCAACGCCATATCCGGAATCGAACCCTGATCGGCGCTGATCGCCAGTAACGGCAAGGCTAATTTACCGCGTTCACGAAGCAACGTTCGGTTTTGCGCCGCCGAAATCGTCACTTCACGATAAGTGGCCATTCCGGCGCGTATTGCGCCCTTCTGCTGTAACAAACGGGTATATTCCGCCATGTCTTCATCGCCAAACACCATCGGGCTGGCCGCTTTGCGTTTCAGGAACCACTCGAGGTAGATTGCTTCGCGCCCTTCTATAAGTGCTTCCGGCAAATCCGGTAAGAGATGAAACGCGAAATGCCAGGTTTTCCACGCTTTATCCGGCGTGGCGGGCAGCGATTCTGGCAAAGTGACACCAGGAATGCCGGCATCGAGCAGCGCCAGCTTTTTCACCTGATCGCTAAACAATGTGGCATACGGCCAGGCAACCCACGCGCCGACATCATGCGCAGCGAGGTAATAGCTTGTATGCCCTAACTGCTGCATCAAGCCCTGCACTTTCTGCGCCAGCGATATGGTGTCGTAGCCGCTGAGCGGTTTGTCCGAGTCGCCCTGGCCGGGTAAATCTGGCGCGATAATGAAATAGCGATCGCTCAGCAGCGCCATCACCTGCCGCCAGGCAAACCAGCTTTGTGGAAATCCTGCCAGTAAAAGTAATGAATCCCCGTTGGTATTGCCGCCGCTGACGTAATGCAAACGCACGCCGTCAACGGTGGCGTAATGATGGGAAAATCCGTCTAACGCGTTGAATGGCTGCGTCCAGCCCGGCGCGTGCTTGATAACTGATGCTGGCATTTTCGCTCTCCGCATATTTAGGAAATGATCAATTCCTAAATACTACCTGATGATCACAACATAAGAAAAATTTTCTGCACAGCGACATCGGTCGCCATTAATGGCGACCCTACGGAGTGGGTTGTTTGCTATTCTGTGCGCGACTCTTTCTTAACAATTGTGAAACCTATGCGAACATCGGATCTGTTGCGGCTGTTAATTTTAGCGGCGATTTGGGGTGCCAGTTTTCTATTTATGCGCATTGCGGTTCCGGCGCTGGGCGCGGTGAATACCGCATTTTTACGCGTATTCTGCGGCATGTTGGGTTTACTGATCATCATGGCGGTGATGCGCATTCCGCGCCGCTTTAACGGCAAATTGGGCTGGGCGATGTTGCTGGGCGTTATCAACTCGGCGATTCCATTCCTGATGTACTGCCTCGCGGCACGCGTGTTGCCGGCGGGTTATTCGGCGATTCTCAACGCCACTACGCCGTTGATGGGTGTGATTATTGGCGCGGCCTTCTTCGACGAAAAGCTAACAGTTAATAAAGTTATCGGCATGATCGCCGGATTCAGTGGAATTATTGTCATCAGTACCACCGGAGAAGCGCATCTCAGCAGCACGTTAATTGGCGGAATATTAGCCTGTTTGATCGCTACCGCCTGTTATGGTTTTGCCGGTTTCCTGACCAAGCGCTGGATCGGTGCACGTGGCGGTCTTGATGCCACCAAAGTCGCCTTTGGTTCCCAACTTGGCGCGTCAGTCTTTCTGCTGCCGATCTTTGCTTTTAGCGCACCGCAAACGTCAGCGGCAAGTTGGCAAATTCCTGAAGTCTGGGCCAGCATTCTGGCGATTGGGTTTATCTGCACCGCGCTGGCTTACATCATCTACTTTCGCCTGCTCGCCGATATTGGTCCGCTGCGCACGCTGACCGTGACATTTATGATCCCGCCGTTTGGCATTTTATGGGGCTGGTTAGTGCTGGGTGAAGAGATCAATCAGGGCTTTATTAGCGGTTCGCTGCTGATTGTCTGCGCGGTATGGCTGGTCACCAGCAACGGCTTCGGCAAACGCGCCGCTGTAAACAGCAGCGCCAGCAAATAGCCTTACTTTTTGCCGGATGGCTTCAGCGATCGATTGAGGTCCTGAATACGCTTCATGGTTTTAACCGTACGCGATGAGGTCGCGGAAGCCACCGACAAAATCAGCATCTCCAGACATACCAGCACCGTTCCGTGCAGCGGCATGCGACCATTCTCGCCGCCGCGCGGCACGTTGATAATCACATCCGCCTGTTTAGCGAAAGCTGAATCCAGCGCATTAGTCAGCAAAATCACCGGCATGCCAAGACGTTTCGCCTCTTTCAGTGCGGTGATGCCTTCACGGTGCGCCGACTTCTGCGCCATCATAATCAGCACATCACCACGCTGCAGCCCAATCAACTGTTCCGCCAGCGCAATACCGGAGCGATTGAGCGTCACCGCCGGAATCCCAATACGCGTGAACAAACGCGCACTGTAATCCGCCAAAATCCCCGAAGCATTGATGCCAAACAGCGCTACCTGACGCGCATCTATAAGATGTGTTACCGCTTTGGCGACCGCTTCCCGATTGTGCGGTTCAGATAACGCATCGCAGGCGCGTTTATGGCCGCTCAGCACAAAATCGATGCCCGAATTGATATCACACGAGAGTTCGCCCACGGTGGCGCTCATCTTCTCTTCAGAATTCATCGCCGGGCCAAACCAGGCGGTCAGCGTGGTTTTCAAATCGCGCAAACCGGCAAAACCTAATGCCTGCACCGCACGAACTACAGTGGCATCCGAGGTGTGGGTGGCGTCGGCAATTTCCATCGCCGTGGCATCCAAAACCACTTCGCGGTGGTCATGGATGTAACGCGCCACCGCTTGCAGGCTGGATGATAATGTCGGCGCGCGCGATCGATAGCGTTCACCCAGAACATCCACACGACTTTTACTGCTATTTCTGTTCATCTGCTGGTTGCTCTTTAAGAGTGAGATTATTACTGAAAGTTTGTAGTGAATTACGCAATTACTACCAAGACTAAAATATGTAAGACAATGAATTTATACCAATAAAAGTGTAATAGGTTCGAAATTATTTCCATTTACTACTACATTACAACATGGTTGAATGATTCTCAATTGCATTGCACCAGGTTAATGATGAATGAATAACAACAAGCCCTTCACTTTTAAATCCCAACGCCATCCAGCCATCCTTGCTGCGATTTACGGCGTTAGCCTCTGGAGTTCCGCCAGCAGTTTTGCCGCTGAGGAAAGCAGCACGCTCACCGTTTCAGCGCAGGAAGAGAACGCACAAGGTGACAACGTCACTAATAGTTCGGTCGGCACTAAAACGTCTACGCCGCGTATTAACCAGGCGCAGTCAGTCAGCGTGGTGACGCAGCAGCAACTTGAAGACTTTCAGGCGTCGAGTCTTACCGATGCAATGCGCTTTGTCAGCGGCGTGACGGAAGGCAACACGCTGGCCGGCACCGAAGATGGCTTTGTACGTCGCGGCTTTGGCAGCAATTCGGATGGTTCGATCTATCGCGATGGGGTGCGCAGTAGCCAGGGTTTGAACTTTGATGCCACCAGCGAGCGCGTGGAAGTGCTGAAAGGCTCAGCATCGTTGCTGTACGGCATTCAAAATCCGGGTGGCGTAATCAATGTGATAAGCAAGAAGCCGCAGTATGTATGGCACACCAAAGTCAGCGGCAGAACCTCCAGTGAAGGCGGCGGCGCGGGCACCGTGGATATCACCGGGCCGCTCGGCAACGGCTTCGCCTTCCGCCTGATTGCGGAAAAACAGAATCAGGATTACTGGCGCAATTTTGGCAGTGAAAAGCACACGCTGATCGCGCCTTCGCTGCAGTGGTTTGGTGAGCAAGCCAGCTTCCTGATTAGCTATTCTGATTATCAATACGACATTCCTTACGATCGCGGCACCGCATTTATCAACGGCAAACCGATTGATATCGGCTACAAAGATCGTCTGGATGACAAAGCCAACCATGCGTGGGGCCACAACAAAACCCTCAACGCCCATTATGACTGGCAGTTTAATGACGACTGGAGCACGCGCGTTACCCTCGGCTGGAACCAGCGCCAATACGATAACAATGAAGTGCGCGTCACCGCAGTCAATCCCAACACCGGCGTGGTGACGCGTCGCGCCGATGCCAATCGCGGCTTCAACCACAAAACCAAATACGTTTCCTGGGACTTGATCGGCTCACAGCAAGTTTTCGGCATGACGCACGATGTGGTTTTGGGTACCGATTACGAGATGATCCAAACCTATCGCGCGCATCAGTACCAAGGCAAAGCCAACACCGGTTTTAACTTTAACGATCCGCAGTACGATATTTTGTCGCCGATCACCAACAGCAGCACCGAGAACACCGCCAACGCTAATAACCTCAACCGCACGCACAGCCGTTCCATCTATGCCAAAGACAGCATCAGTTTGACGGAAAACTGGATTGCGGTGCTTGGCGGGCGCTATCAGCATTACGAGCAGCGCGCATCGAAAGGCTTCGATCCGGTGGTGCAAACGTTGGACAGCGATGGCAACAAATTCCTGCCGCAGGCTGGTTTGATCTTCAAAGTGACGCCGGACGTTTCGCTCTACACCAGCGTGAGTAAATCCTTCACACCATCGACCGATGTGGATGATGACGGCAACGTCGGAAAACCGGAACAGGGCACCACATGGGAAGTGGGCAGCAAATGGCAGATTTCACCGAAGCTTTTTGCCAGCGTGGCGCTGTATCGCATTGACGAGCGCGATATGTCGCTGAGCATTAACGG
>NZ_DALYOQ010000121.1:0-4833 GCF_031974595.1 Pantoea sp. CTOTU46764
GCCCGTGACGCAGCAGATGTGTCAGAGCCCGCAGCAAATTTAAAGCAAAACATTTTCTTAACTGACAAGCATTACGTCATTAATGGCGACCAGACTTTCACGCTGACACCCAACGGTCGCCATTAATGGCGACCCTACGCGATGGTTATTTCCGTGCGGATTATTGCCTCGTCATAAAATACCATTTCCCATATTCAACAAATCGATTGCCGTTATTCTCGGTTTACTTTAATCCGCCGGATTTTAATACTTTCGGCAGGATTGAATAAGGAAACGGTCACCATGAGTCAGCTAATTGAAGTTGCCAAGCCCGACGATGCGGAAGAAATATTTGCGCTGTTGCAACGCGCCTATGCTGCGCTGGTGGCGCTGGATGTGCATTTCACTATTTCACAGGGCAACGTCGAGCAGGTGCGCCGCGTCATCGAGCAGGAAACCGTGCTGGTGCTGCGCAAATGGAAACGCGCGGTGGCGACCGTCACGGTGCGTTTTCCGTGGCAGCAGGATGAACATGCACCTTCGTCGCTGCCGTTTATCCACTGGTTCGCCGTCGATCCTGATTACAAAGGGCAGGGCTTTGGCCGCGACATCATCACTTACGCCGAAGAAACCCTGCTGAAAGAGACGCTGAAAGCGCCGGGCGTCTATCTCGCCACCGCCATCAAGCATCCGTGGCTGAGCGAGCTTTATCTGCGTCGCGGTTATCAACCGTTTCATCACCGCACCAATCCATTAGGCGAAGCGCTGGTGTTTCTGAAAAAGGAATTCAACCCGCCAGCCGATCAACCCATCGCCAAAATCGCCTGAACAACTAAAAAAGCACCTGCAACCACCAAGGATCTTATGAAAGCGAATTCAATCACTCTCGCGCTGGGTGTCACCTGCCTGCTGGGAAGCGCATCACTTTTCGCCGCTGAGCAACCGCGCAGCGGCGGCAACTTAACCTTTGGCGTCGAAACCGAACCTGTACCCTTTAACCCGCAGCTGAACGGGCAATCCAAAGCGGAAGTGACGCTGCGCAACGTGTGGGAATCGCTGCTGGCGCGCCGTACCGACGGCAGTTTCGTACCCTGGCTGGCAGAAAGTTATGAAGTCAGCACTGACGGTAAAACGTATCGCTTTAGCCTGCGCCGCGATGTCACCTTCTCCAACGGCGAGAAGCTGGATGCCAACGCGGTGGCCGAGAATTTCCGCCATGTGCAGGATGCGAAGTATTGCGCCGGCAGCAGCATCTGCGCCCTGGGCGCGCGCATTGCCAACGTGGCGACGCCGGACGATCACACCGTCACCATCACGCTGAAGCAGGGCTATTCGCCGTTCCTGTCGTTCGCCGCCAAATTGCAGATTCTGGCGCCGGCCAGCTGGAACTCACCGCAGCTGAAAGCGGGCGGCAAAGAGATTGCCGGCACCGGGCCATTTATTATCGAGAGCTACGAGAAAGGTCAGCAGGTGACGTTGGTGCGCAATCCGCACTACAACTGGGCGCCCGACACCGCCAAACATCAAGGTCCGGCATATCTCGAACGCGTCACCTATCGCTTCCTGCCTGAATCCTCGGTGCGCACCGGCGCGCTGTTGTCCGGTCAGTTGGACGCGATTGAAGGCATTTCTGGCAATGACGCGGGCGAGTTCAAAGACAATCCCGACTTCACTTATCAGCACGCGCTGAATACCGGCACGCCCTATTCGCTGTTCCTCAACGTGGAATACGGCCCGACGCAGGATGTGAAGGTGCGTCAGGCATTGTTGCAGGGATTGGACATCGATCCGCTACTCAAGTCGGTGTATCGCGGTGAACGCACCCGCGCGTGGGGCATTACCTCGCCGGTCGATCCGCTCTATAACAACGATCTTGACGGTCAGTACGGTAACAATCCCGCCGCCGCCAACCAACTGCTGGACGAAGCGGGCTGGCAAACGCGCGACAGCGACGGTTTCCGCTCTAAAGAGGGCCAACGTTTGAGCATTGAGGTGATTCAGGCGCAGGCAACGGTGCGCGATCAGCGCGATGTGCTGCTGCAGGCGGTTCAGGCGCAGGCGCGCCAGCGTCTCGGCGTGGACCTCAAACTGCGCTACGTCGATTCTGGCACCTATACCGACGTGCGTAACACCGGCCACTTTGGCTCGATTGCTAACTCGAACACCGAAACCGACGGCATCGATATTGAAAACCACTATCGCCCGGTGAAAGTCGGCGGGCCGATTAACTACAGCCGCGTCAACAGCGCGCAAATCAACGGATGGCTCGACCAGGCGGCAGCGACGCTGGATATCAATCAGCGCCGTAAATTCTACAGCCAGCTGCAGCAATACGCGCTGCCACAGCAGGCGCTGGCGATCCCGCTGTATGAACCCGAAGACCAGATCGCCACCGCCAGCTACGTGCACGGTGCCGGTTTCCGCAGTTTTAAACAGATGCCGGAGAACGCGTACGACATCTGGCTCAGCGACCACTAATCAGGAGGCGAAGATGAGTCTGGAAAGCATTGTCACCCGCACGCCACGCGCGCGTCGGCCATCGGTGTGGCGCAGCGACCTGACGCGCCGCATCGTCAGCCGTCTGCTGGGCGGCGTACTGGTGCTGTGCGCGGCGGTATCGCTGGCCTTTCTCGGCGTGCATCTGGCGCCGGGCGATATCGTCAGCCTGCTGATCGGTGAGCAGCTGCGCACACCCGCGATTGAGGCGGCGATTCGCGCTGAATGGGGCCTGAACGAACCGCTGTGGTGGCAATATCTGCACTATATGTGGCGCGTGCTGCACGGCGATTTTGGCCGTTCTTACATGCTCAACACCGAAGTCAGCCATCTGCTGGCCACGCAGCTGTGGCCCACCATCAAACTGACGCTGGCGGCGCTGCTGGTCAGCATCATCTTTGCGCTGGTGATTGCCGTCGGCACCGCGCATCGTCGCATTGGTCGCCGCGTGGCTAACAGCGTGGAACTGCTGCTGGCGTCCACGCCCTCTTTCTGGATGGGCATCGTGCTGCTGTTTATTTTCAGCTTCACGCTGCGCTGGTTCCCGGTGGCGGGCGATCGCTCGCTGTCGTCGCTGGTGCTACCGGCGCTGGCGCTCGGTCTGGCGCAGGGCGCGGTGATCGCGCAACTGCTGCGCCGTGAACTGGAGCGCGCGTTGGATGCGCCATTCACCCTGACGTTGCGCGCGTGGGGCGTGGGGGAAACCACTATTCGTCTGCGCCACGCGTTGCGTCATGCGGCGTTGCCAGCGGTGACTTTGACCGGTTGGCTGGTGGGCGGATTGCTGAGTGGCGCGGTGATCACCGAACAGGTATTTGGTCGTCCCGGCCTCGGCAAACTCACCGTCGATGCGGTGTTGGCGCAGGATCTGCCGGTGGTGCTGGCGGTGGCGATTCTCTCGGCGCTGATCTACGTGGTGATGAGCACCCTGGTTGACATCCTGTCGCTGTGGATTGATCCGCGTCTGCGCGGGGAGAGCAAATCATGATTGCCGCGCTGCAACGTCTTCCTGTTGCGCTGCCTGCTGCGGTGTGGGCGGCGATTCTGTTTCTCATTGTATTGGCTATCGCGGTGATCGCCCCGCAGTGGCTGGCGCACAGCGATCCGCTGCTGGCCGATCCGGTTAACGCGCAGCTTCCGCCGTCGGCGCAGCACTGGCTGGGCACCGATCAGCTGGGACGCGATCTGCTGACGCGCGTGATCTACGGCAGCCGCTATTCGCTTTTGATCAGCGTGGCGGCGATGGCGCTAGCGGTGGTGTTAGGCACCTTGCTGGGATTGGTGGCGGCGCTGGCGCGCGGCGTGGTGGATGAGCTGCTGAGCCGCGCGGTGGACGTGATTTCCGCCTTTCCCGATCTGCTGCTGGCGCTGATGCTGATCGCCTTTACCGGGCCCGGCACCAACAACCTGATTATCGCGCTCGGCGTCGCGTCGGTGCCGCGTTTTGCCCGCGTGGTGCGGGCACAAACTTACAGCGTGATGACCTCCGGCTACGTTGAGCAGGCGCGCACCTTTGGCCTGTCGCGTTTCACGCTGATTACGCGTCACATCCTGCCGCACGCCATTGCGCAGGTGCCGGCGCTGGCCACGCTGGGGCTCGGCACCGCGATTATCGGCACCGCCGGATTGAGTTTCCTCGGCATGGGGCCGCAGCCGCCGACCGCCGAATGGGGCCTGATGCTGGCGGAAGGACGCAACTATCTGCGTAACGCGTGGTGGATCGCCGTGTGGCCGGGCGTGTTTATTACGCTGACGGTGATTGCGGTGAATACGCTCGGGCGTTACTGGCAGGCACGTTTTGAAGGACGATCTGAATGAGCCAGCCATTTATTGATATCCAGAATCTCTCAATCCGTTTCGGGCCGCAGCAGGTGGTGAAAAACCTCAACCTGCAGGTCGCGGCGGGCGAATCGGTGGCGCTGGTCGGGGAATCCGGTTCCGGCAAAACCCTGACCGCGCGCAGCCTGCTTGGCCTGCTGCCGGAAGGCGCGGTGTTAACCGCCGACCGTTTCACCATCGATGGCCGCGATATGCGCCACGCCAGCCGCAGCGACTGGCGTGCGCTGCGCGGTCGCCGCATTGGCTATGTGTTGCAGGACGCGCTGGTATCGCTCGATCCGCTGCGCCGCATTGGTCAGCAGCTGAGTGATGCGCTAAGCGCTGCCGGTCATCGCGGCCATTTGCAGGACAAAAGCATTGAACTGCTGAAGGCGGCGGGCATTCACGATGCCGAAAGCCGCCTCGAACGCTATCCGCATCAGCTTTCGGGCGGCCAGCGCCAGCGTGCGTTAATCGCTACCGCGCTGGCCGGCACGCCAACCTTATTGATCGCCGATGAACCGACCACCGCGCTGGATG
>NZ_DALYOQ010000122.1:0-4728 GCF_031974595.1 Pantoea sp. CTOTU46764
AGCTGGCGGGTAACCTGAAGCAGTCCAACACCCTGCTGATCTTCATCAACCAGATTCGTATGAAGATTGGTGTGATGTTCGGTAACCCGGAAACCACAACCGGCGGTAACGCGCTGAAATTCTACGCTTCTGTTCGTCTGGATATCCGCCGTATCGGTGCGATTAAAGAGGGCGACGAAGTTGTCGGTAGCGAAACCCGCGTGAAAGTCGTGAAGAACAAAATTGCGGCACCGTTTAAGCAAGCTGAATTCCAAATCATGTACGGCGAAGGTATCAACACCTTCGGCGAGCTGGTGGATCTTGGCGTGAAGCACAAGCTGGTTGAGAAAGCCGGTGCGTGGTACAGCTACAACGGTGAGAAGATTGGTCAGGGTAAAGCTAACTCCACCAACTTCCTTAAAGAGAACCCAGCGATTGCGAATGAGATCGACAAGAAGCTGCGTGACTTGCTGCTAAGCGGTGAGGTCGCCGCCGCAGACACCGCGAAAATCTCCGCTGATGATCGCGAAGAAGCCAGCGAAACCAACGAAGATTTCTAAAATATTAACGGGAGCAGAGATGCTCCCGTTTTGCTTTTCCCCGCCAGCGCTTTTCCTCTCTGCCTTCTTGCTTTACCCTGCGTCCCTGCACGACTGTTAGAACAAGGTTGATCCTATGTCATCGTCACCATCTGCGGCACCTGTGCCAACATATTCCCGTTTGCTGGACCGTGCTATGCGTATCCTCTCGCAGCGCGATCACAGTCGCGAAGAGCTGAAGCGTAAGTTGCAGCTCTCTTCCCAACGTGCGGCCTATCTGCAGCAGCAGGAAAACACGCCGATTCCCGATGAGTTACTGGAAAAAGTGCTCGACTGGTGTCAGGAGAGCGGTTGGCTCAACGATGAGCGCTTTACCGAACGCTTTATTCAAAGCCGTGCACGTAAGGGATATGGTCCACAGCGTGTGCGTATGGAGTTGCAGCAAAAGGGCATTGGCCGCGATGAGATCAATCAGGCGCTGTTCGATACCGAGGTGGACTGGAGCCAGTGCGCAGCCGACCTTGCCAAACGCAAATTTGGCGAACCCTTACCGCAAACCTGGACCGAGAAAAGCAAGGTTCAGCGTTTTTTGATGTCGAAAGGCTTTATGATGGAAGATATTCAGGCTGTTTTCAGAAATAGTGACGACTGAAAGGCGATGTGATTTTACTTCCCACTGAAGAAAATTTATCTTATTCCCACTTTTTGTTCCTCAGTCAGCGGCAGGCCGGATGGATAAGGTTTGCCAGCGAAAGGGAACGTTCGTTAGCGTGATTCCAGGAATTTTATGAGCAAGAGCACTGCTGAGATCCGTCAAGCGTTTCTCGACTTTTTTCATAGCAAGGGACATCAGGTTGTAGCTAGCAGCTCCCTCGTACCGAACAACGACCCGACTTTGCTGTTTACCAATGCCGGGATGGTCCAGTTTAAAGATGTTTTCCTCGGTCAGGATAAGCGCGACTATGCGCGCGCAACGACGTCTCAGCGTTGTGTGCGTGCAGGGGGCAAGCATAACGACCTCGAAAACGTGGGCTACACGGCACGTCATCACACCTTCTTTGAAATGTTGGGCAACTTCAGCTTTGGTGATTACTTCAAGAAAGAAGCGATCGCTTATGCATGGGAACTGCTGACGGGTGAGCAGTGGTTTAAGCTGCCTAAAGAGCGCCTCTGGGTGACCGTCTATGAAACAGACGATGAAGCCTTCGAAATCTGGGCTAACGATATTGGTGTGCCGCGCGAGCGCATTATCCGTATTGGCGACAACAAAGGCAGCGCTTACGCATCAGATAACTTCTGGCAGATGGGCGACACCGGTCCTTGCGGTCCATGCACCGAAATTTTCTTCGATCACGGCGATCATATCTGGGGTGGCCCGCCGGGCAGCCCGGAAGAAGATGGCGATCGTTACATCGAGATTTGGAACATCGTCTTCATGCAGTTCAACCGTCAGGCCGATGGCACCATGGATCCGCTGCCGAAACCGTCAGTGGATACCGGCATGGGTCTGGAGCGTATTGCTGCCGTGCTGCAGCACGTTAACTCCAACTATGAAATCGATCTGTTCGCCAAATTGATCAAGTCGGTTGCACAGGTAACTGGCGCAACCGATCTGGATAACAAGTCGCTGCGCGTTATCGCTGACCATATTCGCTCTTGTGCCTTCCTCATCGCCGATGGCGTTATCCCATCGAACGAAAACCGCGGCTATGTATTGCGTCGCATCATTCGTCGCGCAGTGCGTCACGGCAATATGCTGGGTGCGAAAGAAGCCTTCTTCTACAAGCTGGTTGCGCCACTGATCGAGGTGATGGGTGCCGCAGGTGAAGATCTGAAGCGTCAGCAGAAGCATGTTGAAAACGCGCTGAAGAACGAAGAAGAGCAGTTTGCTAAAACGCTGGAGCGTGGACTTGCGCTGCTGGATGAAGAACTGGCGAAGCTGCAGGGCGATACCCTTGATGGCGAAACGGTGTTCCGTCTGTACGATACCTTTGGTTTCCCGGCGGATTTGACTGCTGATGTATGCCGTGAGCGCAATCTGAAGATTGATGAAGCCGGTTTTGAAGCCGCGATGGAGCAGCAACGTCAGCGTGCGCGTGAAGCCAGCGGTTTTGGTGCCGACTATAACAATGTCATTCGCATCGATGCCGCAACCGACTTCAAAGGCTATGACCATCTGGAACTGAACGCGACAGTCGAAGCGCTGTTCGTCGACGGTCAGCAAGTCGAGCAGATCAGCGCAGGTCAGGACGCGGTGGTCGTGCTTGACGAAACGCCGTTCTATGGCGAGTCAGGTGGACAGGTTGGCGATACCGGCGTGTTGGCTGGGCAGAATGCTGAATTTAGCGTTCAGGACACGCAGAAGTATGGTAAAGCGATTGGTCATATCGGTAAGCTGAGCAGCGGTCAGTTACGCGTTGGTGACCGTTTGCATGCCCAGGTTGATGAAACCCGCCGCGCGCGCATCCGTCTGAATCACTCCGCCACGCACTTGCTGCATGCCGCACTGCGTCAGGTATTAGGTGATCACGTAGGACAGAAAGGCTCGCTGGTTAACGATAAGTATCTGCGTTTCGACTTCTCTCATTTTGAAGCCATGAAGCCGCAGGAAATCCGTCAGGTTGAGGATATTGTTAACGCACAAATTCGCCGCAACCTTGCCGTTGAGACCGAAATCATGGATCTCGATGACGCAAAACAGAAGGGCGCAATGGCGCTGTTTGGCGAGAAATACGATCAGCGCGTACGTGTGCTGACCATGGGCGATTTCTCTACTGAGCTGTGTGGTGGTATCCACGCACTGCGTACCGGTGATATTGGCCTGTTCCGCATTCAGTCTGAATCGGGTACTGCTGCAGGTGTACGCCGTATTGAAGCCGTAACCGGCGAAGGTGCGTTGGCACAAGTGAATGCGCAGAGCCAACAGCTGCTGGATGTGGCGCAATTGGTGAAAGCCAATAGCACTAATTTGAATGAGAAGGTGCGCGGCCTGGTTGATCACGTCCGTGCGCTGGAAAAAGAGTTGCAACAACTGCGCGATCAGCAAGCTGCGCAGGAAAGCGCTTCATTGAGTAGCAAAGCGGTTGACGTTAAAGGCACGAAGTTGCTGGTCAGTGAACTGAGCAACGTTGAGCCGAAAATGTTGCGTACCATGGTCGACGACCTGAAAAACCAGTTAACGTCTGCCATCATCGTGCTGGCAACGGTTGATGATGGCAAAGTTTCACTCATTGCTGGTGTGACCAAAGATCTCACTGACCGCGTAAAAGCTGGCGAGCTGATTGGTGAACTTGCCTCTCAGGTTGGCGGTAAAGGCGGTGGTCGCCCAGATATGGCTCAGGCCGGCGGTACAAATCCGCAGGCGCTGGCTGGCGCGCTAGCTGGCGTGCAGGAATGGGTCAGTAACCGACTGTAACGTATAAAACTTCGCATTGTGATAAGCGCCAGAAGCCCGTTTTCTGGCGCTTTTTTAACGCGGTGCACACCAGGTAATGACAAAGTCCGGTTGATGTAGTGTATTTCGGCTAAACTAACTATCAGCAGAATGTATTGGCATGGCGAAGCACAATGGTGTATTTGTCATAGGCATTGTTCAGCGTTATATGATGGATACGGCCGGGAGACCGAACAAGCCCGACTCTTTTAATCTTTCAAGGAGCAAAGAATGCTTATTCTAACTCGTCGAGTTGGTGAAACCCTCATGATTGGCGATGAGGTGACTGTAACGGTGCTGGGTGTAAAAGGTAACCAGGTCCGCATTGGTGTTAACGCGCCTAAAGAAGTTTCGGTTCATCGCGAAGAGATCTATCAGCGTATTCAAGCCGAAAAAACTCAAGCCTCGAGTTACTAACGGATTCAGCGCCTCGCTCCTGAGCGAGGCGCTACCGGTTTTTTCCCTCAAGTCCCGCACATCTCCCGTTTTTCTTTCTCAATTCACCCAGTCTTTTAATCCTCATTTGTGTTCTCCAGCAGCCATTCTTTGTTGATAAATCACTCTTTTTGTCGTTAAAGCATGCGAATTGAGCGTCATTTGTGCAATCAAACAAAAGGCTGGAAATAAATGTTTGACTTATAAGTCCGGGAAAGTAATATGTGCGCCACGCAGTGCCGATGAGCAGAAACAAGTTCAGAAGCACGGTTCGGAAGAACGCGTAAGGTGAGGTGGCCGAGAGGCTGAAGGCGCTCCCCTGCTAAGGGAGTATGCGGTCAA
>NZ_DALYOQ010000123.1:0-4089 GCF_031974595.1 Pantoea sp. CTOTU46764
GGACAGGGCAACGACGCGTGATCGCGGTGAGAAATTACCAGCAACAAGGGGATATCGTCGCTGGAACGCAGCAGATTCTGCAACAGCTGCAAGGTCGCCTGGTCGGCCCAGTGCACGTCATCAATCAACAGGATTAGCGGCCGCCCCGGCACCGTAAAGGCTTTCACCAGGCTGCAGGCCACCAGATTCAGGCGATTGCGCGTATCCAGCGAGCGCGCATCCGCCTGCACGCTGGCTTTGTGGTTGAGTAAGATGCCCAGCTCGGGCACCAGATTGACCGCCAGCCCGACATAATGCCCCAGCTGACGTGTGATATGTGTTTTCCAGCGCGCCATCTCTGCGGCGGGCAACCCGAGCAGATGCAGCGTCAACGAACGAAACGCTGAGGTAAAGACCGCATAGGGCAAAATCGGCGAGTGCTGATCGGCTTTGGTCACCGTCAGCAGCGCATTTTTTTCCCGCAGGATTTTAAGCGCCGAAGCAATCAGCGACGATTTTCCTGAGCCGGGCGCACCGCTAATCGCCACCATGCAGTGTTTGCCGCTGCTGCTCACCTCATCAAACGCCGCCAGCATCTCACTGGCCTGAGCGTGATCGCTGTACAGCACATCGGAGGATAGCGTCGAGGTCGGCACATCCTGTAAGCCCAGCGCAAAGGATTCGACCAGGCCATCAGGCATTAAGTTGGATTCGCAGCGTCGCAGATCGGCCAGCACGCCCTCGACAGTTTGATAACGCTGTTCCGGCGATTTGGTCAGCAGTCGTAAAATAATGGACGAGAGCACCAGCGGCACATCTTTGCGCAGCCGGTGCGGCGGCAACGCTTCGGAGGCAATGTGATGGTGCACCCATTCGGCCGCCCCCCCTTCGGCGCTGCCGTAGGGAAGCCTGCCGGTGAGCAATTCGTAGAGCACAATGCCAAGGCTATAGAGATCGCTGACCCGACTAACCGCGTGCGCGGTGCGCGAGGTATGTTCGGGCGACATGTAGGCCAGCGTTCCGCCGGTCACAGCAGCGCGCAGCGGCTGCTGTGAGTCCGCTTCCATAAACGCCAGGCCAAAGCCGCCCAGCACCACGTCGCCCTGGTCAGTGAAGAAGAAATTGGCCGGTTTGATGTCGCCGTGCACTAAACCTTGCTGATGCAGCTTGCTGAGCGCATCACACAGCGATACGGCGCAGCTGATGAATTTCTGGATTTTTCCGGCGGGCAAGCGCAGATAACCAGTGAGGGTTTGATAGTGGAACGCGGGATAAATCAGCGCGTAACGCCCGTGATATAAGGTGTGGCGCAGCGGTTTTAGCGCCCAGCTTTCTGCTAATAAAGTGCGCAGCGCATACTCATTTTTCAGCAGTTGCGTCACCGGAAACACCGCCTCTTCGGCCGCTGCCGTGGCCAGCACGAAGCACTCACCGGAAATAAGGTGGCGGCATTCGATCCACTCAACCTGTCCTTCCTGCGCCAGCGGGGTGAAAACCATGTCATCCGCCAGCACCAGCGCCGCGTCATCCGCGATGTTTAACGACAGGAAAAGCGTGCTCATTGGCGCGCCGCCAAGGAGGAAAACGCCAGGCGGATATGTTCAAACAGCAGGTCGATATCAATGGGCTTTCGCATAAAGGTTATCGCGCCTAGATTGATGGCATACCAGAGCATATTCTCATCGCCGTTGCCGGAGATGATGATTCCGGGTGGGTTCTCGCGACGCTGTACCAGCGCACGGAACAACTCAAAGCCCGACATGCCGTTGAGCTCAACATCAATAATGAACAGCGCCGCGCCGTACAGCGCCGTCTCGTCCGCCAATAGCGCTTCAGCCGACTCAAATGCCTGCGTTGCGTATCCTTCCGACTGAAGCAGATTGCATAAACCACTGCGAACAGATCGTTCATCATCAACAACGACAATGCGCTGCGACAGCTGCATGCTGTGTTCCTTAATTATTATTCACTGCCTGCGACGCGTCCTCAGGAGGTTTTGTCACTGGGCGGCGTGCCGCTGATTTTAGGCACGCACTCATGACGAAACCAGGCCAGCGTTACCGGTTGACGGTTAATCAGGCGCTTGCACAGCGGGATAATCTGTTCGCCGACCAGCATACCAAACAGGCCAAGTAGCGCAATCACTGGCGGCGCCGGGGAATTGACGTCGATAACGGCGTAAATGATGCCGACTAAAATGCCGACGGAGAGCGAAATCGCATAGGTTTTCAGCATGTTCATCCCGCCTGTTTTGGCGTGAGCGTGGCGGAGTGTAGCGGCTTATCAGCGGCAATCGCGTGCTGCGCTTTATCAACTGGCATAGTGGCGGCCACGGGATGCGTCAATTTTCCGCCCAGCGAACTGCCGACGATCATGCCCAGCAATCCCACCAGCGCCACGGCGGGCGGTGCCGGCGATCGCACGTTGAGTAAGGCGTAAATCAGGCCGATAAACACGCCCGCAGCCAGAGAGATCAGTAAAGGACTCACCGGTCCTCCTTGCAAAAGAAAGGCGAGCCCGATAGCGCTCGCCTGCGTGACGATTTAGCGAACGGGGGCAGGCACCGGCGCCAGCGTGCGATGCTCGCTCTTCTGACGTGACGGCGCTTTGTGCACCATGGTGTACGCATAGTCCACACCGATGCCGTAAGCGCCGGAGTGTTCTTTGGCGATATCCATCACCGCGTTATAGGTCTCTTTGTGCGCCCAGTCACGCTGCCACTCCAGCATCACCTGCTGCCAGGTGACCGGGATCACGCCCGCCTGAATCATGCGCTGCATAGCATAGTCGTGGGCTTCTTTGGTGGTGCCGCCGGATGCGTCAGCCACCATGTAGATTTCATAGTCGCCTTCCAGCATGGCGCACAGCGCGAAGGTGTTGTTACACACTTCGGTCCACAGACCGGAAACCACAATTTTCTTTTTACCGTTGGCCGCCAGCGCATCACGCACTTTCTGGTCATCCCACGAGTTCATTGAGGTACGCTCGAGAATGTCCTGGCCAGGGAACACATCCAGCAGCTCCGGGAAGGTGTTACCTGAGAAGCTCTCGGTCTCAACCGTGGTCAGCACGGTAGGAATATTGAAGACCTTCGCCGCTTTTGCCAGCGCCACCACGTTATTTTTCAATACCTGACGGTCGATGGACTGCACGCCAAACGCCATCTGCGGCTGCTGGTCGATGAAGATGATCTGGCAGTTGTGCGGCGTCAGTACTTCTAATTTACTGGTTGTCATTTTTGTATGCCCATTGAGGTGAATGTCTGGACGCAGTGTAGGAACCTTTGAGCAACCGAACTATTATCTATTGGTATACCTATACAAAGGTATACCTATCCTTTTGTATAACTAGACGCTTTCCAGACCGCCTGAACATAATCCCTCCACGCATTTCACCTGCGAAATGGGCAGGACCTCTTATTCAGGAGATTTTATGGTTACGTTAGGCAAAGCAGACATCATTTTGACCAATGGGCGGTTTCATACCGTCGATCGCGGCAACCCGATTGCCGAGGCCGTGGCGATGCGCGATGGCAAATTCCTCGAAGTGGGCAGTCTGGCCGACGTGATGCAGCATCACTGCGAAGGCACCAAAGTCATTGACCTCAAGGGTCATACTGCCATTCCCGGCCTGAATGATTCCCACCTGCACCTGATACGCGGCGGCCTCAATTACAATCTCGAATTGCGCTGGGAAGGTGTGCCCTCCATCGCCGATGCACTGCGCATGCTGCGTGAACAGGCGCTGCGCACGCCATCGCCACAGTGGGTGCGCGTGGTGGGCGGCTGGACCGAGTTTCAATTTGCTGAGCGTCGCATGCCGACGCTGGATGAGATCAATGAAGCCGCACCCGATACGCCGGTTTTCATCCTGCATCTGTATGACCGCGCCCTGCTCAATCGCGCCGCGTTGAAGGTGGTGGGCTACACCAAAGACACGCCCAATCCGCCGGGCGGCGAGATCCAACGTGACAGCAATGGCAACCCAACTGGCATGCTGATTGCGCGCCCGAACGCCATGATCCTCTACGCCACGCTGGCGAAAGGACCGAAACTGCCGCTGGAGCAGCAGGTCAACTCCACCCGCCAGTTTATGCGCGAACTGAACCGC
>NZ_DALYOQ010000124.1:0-3983 GCF_031974595.1 Pantoea sp. CTOTU46764
CCAGGAGAGCCCGCAGGACGCGGGCGAAAGGCGGAGCCGGGACAGGAGGTCCCGTCTCCGCCGGTCCGTCAGGCAGACGAGCGAAGTGAAGGTACCGCGTAAGCGGCGCGAGGACCGCCGGACCAAAAGTGGCAACGGCCTGCGCACTCGCCGTTGGCTTCAATGACAAGCATTGGTCACCATAAATGGCGACCCTACGGAGTTATAGCGATTGCAGGAAGGTCAGCAAATCCGCGTTGAGCTGATCGGTATGCGTCACCGCAAAGCCGTGCGGTGCGTTGTCATACACTTTCAGCTGCGCACCGGCGATCATTTCGGCGGCAACTTTCCCGGTGGTTTCGAACGGAACGACCTGGTCATTGCTGCCGTGAATCACCAGCGTCGGTACGTCGATTTTCGCCATATCAGGACGGAAATCGGTTTCCGAGAAGGCGGTAACACAATCAATCGTGCCTTTCAGCGAGGCCAGCAGGGCAATATTCAACGTCTGCGTCAGCACGCCTTGTGAAACTGTTTGACCGGCGTTAATGCCGTAGAACGGGGTCGCAAAATCACTGATGAACTGCGCGCGATCGTTACGTAAGCCCTGACGAATGCCTTCAAACACCGACAAATCGACGCCCGCCGGATAATCATCGGCCTTGCCGAAGATCGGTGTCACCGCGCCCAGCAGCACTAAGCTATCCACGCGGGCTGTGCCATAATTGTTGATGTAGCGCGTCACATCGCCGCCACCCATCGAGAAACCCACCAGCGTGACGTTTTGCAGATCCAGATGGGTGATCAGGTCGTTGATGTCCGACGCGAAGGTGTCGTAGTTGTAGCCTTCCCACGGTTGGTCGGAACGACCAAAGCCACGGCGATCAAAAGCGATAACGCGATAACCTTTCTCCGCCAGAAAATTCAGCTGGCTGTCCCACATATCGCCGTCGAGCGGCCAGCCGTGACTGAACAGCACCGGCTTGCCGGTACCCCAATCTTTGAAATAGATCTGCGTCCCATCCTGAGTGTTGAATGTGCTCATGTTCCAGCCTTATTGATGTCGATAGATGACAGCGCCTTATTCAGGCGCCACGAGGTAACGAACTTCCGGAAGTGCCGTGCCTTGATGGAATCCCAGCACGCGATTCTGAATCTTTTGATCGTTCATGGTGTAACGCTCGCGCTGACGCAAATGCTCCATCCATGAGCCGACGACAAAGGTCTCGACAAACATGCCGGGCTGCAGCATGTCTTCATACAGCGACCAGTTCAGCGCGCCGCCACGCCGTCTGACGCGACGCATATCCTGCATGCACACCGCAAAGGCATGTGCCTCACTGCGGTTGACCTGATAATGATAGCTGACCATCACCGGCCCGCGATCGTGACGAATCTCCAGCTCGGGCAAGGGATCGCTCACCGTACTGAGGTCGAGGTTCAGATCTGGATCCTGATCCAATCGCCAGCGCAGCACCGTCAGACTCGCCAGCAGCATGCCGACGGTGGCGACAGTCAGAGATAATGGGATGCTGAATTTTGATGCCAGCTGTCCCCAGATGGCGCTGCCTAACGTCATCGAGCCAAAAAACACCGTCAAATAGACCGCCAGCGCACGGGCTTTCACCCATTTGGCGGCGCTACGTTGCGCGCCAAGATTGAGGGTGGAAAGCACGGCGATCCATGCAAAGCCGGTAAAGAACTCGAAAGCATTCAGTAGCCAGACGTGACGAATAAACGCCAGCGCCAGCATAGTGATGGCAAATATCAGGCTCGCCAGCACCATCAGCTGATCGGGATTGAAGCGTTTGCGCATACGCGGCAACAGCAGCGCCCCGCAAATCGCACCTACGCCGATGCAACCCAGCATAATGCCGTAGCCGCCGGGTCCAAGACCCAGCTCGCGCCGTGCCACCAGCGGCAGCAATGCCCAGCCGGCGCTGCCAAACACAAAGAAGGCGACAGTGCGCACCAGCACATTACGCAGCACCGGCGCGGCGTGCACATAGCGCACGCCCGCGCGTACCGCCGGGAAGAAGTGTTCCGGCGGTAAACGCTGCACGCTGGGCTGCGCTTTCCAGAGATACAACACCAGAAACACGCCAAGTACCGAAAGCGTATTCAGCAGAAACACCATCCACGGACCGGCAAACGACAGAATCAGGCCGCCCAGCGCCGGGCCAATCGCGCGACTGATGTTGATGCCGAGTGAGTTGAGCGCGATCGCCGGGCCGAGCTCTTCCTTACTGACCAAATCGGGCACGATGGCCTGGAAGGGCGGAGAGCTCATGGCGGCGCCGGTACTCAGCAGGAAGGCGGCGATCAGCAGCACCATCGGCGTCACCAGCCCCGCCCACGACAGCAGTGTCAGGCTCGCAGCGGCAATAAATACCCAGATCTGCGAGAACAGCAGGTATTTACGCCGGTCGACGATATCCGCCATCACGCCGGACGGCAGCGCAAACAGGAACATCGGTAAGCTGCTGGCGGCCTGCACCAACGCCACCGAGAGCGGATCGGCGCTCAGTGTCAGCATGGTCCAGTTAACGCCCACGTCGTTCATCCATGAACCGACATTGGATACCACGGTGGCGATCCACAGCATGCGGAACACGCGCTGGCGCAGCGGCTGCCACGGTGAAACCGTCTGCGGAACGGGCGGGAGATCCGCCTTCGGAATGTCATGAATGTCATTAACCTGCGCCATGTGCCACCTCCGCAACGCCGCCAAACACGCGCCAGCGACCGGGTCCGGTCAGCGCCAGCGTGGTGAAGATGATTAGCAGCAGCCAGCCAAACTGACCTTCCGCTATGCTCCAGTCGGGATGGACAAACAGCATCGCCACCAGCAGCACGCCGATAATCGGCAGACAGGCGAGACGGGTAAAGACGCCGAGCAGGATAAACAGCGGGCAGACCACTTCAGCCACGATCGCCGCCAGCAGGCTGAGGTAAGCACCAAGGCCAAACGGATCCTCGATACGCGTCAGTTCTTCGCTGTAATGGAACACCTTCGGCAAGCCGTGCACGTGCAGCAACAGCAGGCAGCCGGTGAGGCGCAGTAAGAACAGCCCCGCATCAATGCGAGGCGGCTGAGAGAGTGAATGTTTCATGGTTAGAAGGCGAAGCAGCTGCAGCCGAGCGCGCCCCAGAAGGCGTTCTCTTCCGAAACCGGCAGGTTGGCGCCGCGCGCAATCTCATGCGAATGCGTATGCACGCCGCACGGGCCGCTGCAGTGATGCGCTTGCGGCATCATGCCCACGCGCGTGGTGGCGGTCGGCGGCGCACTGCGATAGTGGCCGGGAACCTTGACCACCGGCGACCATTCCGGCAGTACCGGAATCAGCGGCGGCGCTTCCGAACTAAAGGATCCTGCGGCATAGACGATGTTTCCGTCGACCAGGGTCAGCACCGACTCAATGCCTTTGATCTCTTCCTCCGGCACGCTGAAGTAATCTTTGCTCAGCACCACCAGGTCGGCCAGCTGACCGACTTTAATCTGGCCTTTTTTACCTTGCTCGCTGGAGAACCAGGCGCTGCCCTGCGTCCACAGCATCAGTGCCGTATCGCGATCGAGGCGCGCGTTAACGTCGTACATCTGCATGCCGCCCACGGTGCGTCCCGATACCAGCCAGTAGAGTGCAGTCCACGGATTGTAACTCGCCACGCGGGTGGCATCGGTTCCCAATCCCACCGGCACGCCGGTTTCCAGCATGCGCGCCACCGGCGGCGTATGACGGGTCGCCTCAATGCCATATCGCTCAGCAAAGTATTCGCCCTGGAAGGCCATGCGATGCTGAACGGCAATGCCGCCGCCCAGCTCTTTGATACGATCAAGGTTACGCTGCGTCACGGTTTCGGCGTGATCGAAGAACCAGTGCAGCCCGTTGAACGGAATGTCGCGGTTCACTTTTTCAAACACATCCAGCATGCGGCTGATCGATTCGTCATAGGTGGCGTGCAGGCGGAACGGCCAGCGGTGTTCAACCAGATGACGGACCACG
>NZ_DALYOQ010000125.1:0-3885 GCF_031974595.1 Pantoea sp. CTOTU46764
GCTCGGCAATGGCAAAACCCACTGCGTTCGCAATGCCCTGACCCAGCGGGCCGGTGGTGGTTTCAACGCCCGGCGTGTAGCCGTATTCCGGATGCCCCGGCGTTTTAGAGTGCAGCTGGCGAAAATTTTTTAATTCGCTGAGCGGCAAATCGTAACCGCTCAGGTGCAACAGGCTATAGATCAGCATGGAGCCGTGGCCGTTCGACAAAACGAAGCGGTCGCGATTAGCCCAGTTGGGATTACGTGGATTGTGCTGTAAAAAGTCGAGCCACAACACTTCAGCGATATCCGCCATGCCCATCGGGGCGCCCGGATGTCCCGAATTGGCTTGTTGTACGCTATCCATACTCAAAGCGCGGATGGCGTTGGCTCTTTCCCGGCGTGTAGACATAAGGTTCTCCAGAGGTGCGACGTCGGCGCTTATTTAGCGTGAGAGACTTGTTCGTAGTAACCGATCTTCTCCACTTTGGCGGTTGAGCCGCCCCCTTCAAACTCCGATGCCAGCCAGGCATTCACGATGTTCTTCGCCAGCTCAGGCCCGATGACGCGCGCGCCCATGGTCATGATCTGCGCATTGTTGCTCTTGCGAGCACGCTCGGCAGAGAAGGTGTCGTGACACTGCGCCGCGCGCACGCCTTCTACTTTATTGGCGACAATCGCCACACCGATACCGGTGCCGCACAGCAGAATGCCGCGCTCAAATTCGTTCTTCTGGATGGCGGTGGCCAGCGCAAAGGCCACATCCGGGTACATCGGACGGTCGTTTTGCGCGTCATTGGTGTAATCCGTCACCACATACTCTTTCTCTTCCAGCAGATTTTTAATCACATTTTTCAATTCGATAGCCGCATCATCGGCGCCAATTGCGATAGTTTTCATCGTCGTTCTCCAGCAGGGTGTGCAATGACGCCTGCACGTTTGTTCAGCAGGCGAGAAGATGTTCATGGTTAGCCTGGCACAAACTCAATCATATGTTCAATGGTTGTTCATATGAATTGCCTTCAGGATCGCGCCTGAATTCCTCAAAAAACCCTGTTAAACCGCCTGTGCCGCGCCTTATGGGCGCAGTAATCCGATAAATTGACCAAAATCAAATCTCATGAAGCCGCTCACACTTTCGCGTGTTGCAGTTGAGGGATGCACAATTATCCGTGTAGTGTTCATATGTTCGCATGACTATACCAATGTACAAGAAGACCCATCGAGGACTCGAACATGTGTCATTTACACCGTACCTCTCAGTACTCCTGCAGCCAGCGCCTCTTTGGCGATTGGTCAACACCACATAAAGAAATGATCACTCACGCACGTCGTGGAGGTGCGTTATGAATCAACAAACAATGACGGCGGTGGAGCAATCCACCATCAGAAAAATCTCCTGGCGCTTAGTGCCGTTCGTGGCGCTGATGTTCTTTATCAACTTTCTCGATCGCACCGCGATTTCGTTTGCCGGCCCCAACGGCATGACGCAAGACCTCGGCCTCACCGCGCTGCAGTTTGGCCTGGCGTCGGGCATCTTCTTTATTGGTTACATCCTGCTGGAAGTGCCAAGCAACCTCGCGCTGCATAAGTTCGGCGCGCGTCGTTGGCTGGCGCGCATCATGATCAGCTGGGGCATTGTCTCGCTGCTGTTCACCTGGGTGAGCAGTGTGGAAGGCTTGTATACGCTGCGTCTGCTGCTGGGTATCGCCGAAGCGGGCTTCTTCCCAGGTGCGATTCTCTATCTCAGCATGTGGGTGCCAGGACGTCATCGCAGCAAAATCCTGTCGCTATTCTATCTTGCGCAGCCGCTGACGGTGGTGTTTGGCGCACCTTTAGCCGCGTCACTGATTCAGCAGCATGGTCTGTTTGGCATGGAAGGCTGGCGCGTGATGTTTATGGGCGTGTCGATTCCAGCGATTCTGATTGGTATCGTCGCGCTGTTCTGGTTGGTGGATTCGCCGCGTCAGGCCAAATGGCTGACCGCCGAAGAGAAAACCTGGCTGACTAACGAACTGGAAGCCGAGCATCAACAGAAGCAGGGCCATCAAAAACACAGCCTGCGTTCGGTGATGGGTAACGGCCGCGTATGGATGCTGTGCCTGATTTACTTCGGCTTTATTTATGGTCTGTATGCGCTGGCGTTCTTCCTGCCGACCATCATCGCGGGCTTCCAGCAGCAGTTCGGCACCACCTTTAACGTGATGCAGAAAGGGCTAATTACCGGCGTGCCGTACTTGATCGCGGCGGTGGTGATGTTCTTCTGGTCGAAAGATGCCACACGTCGCGGCTGCAAAACCTGGCACATCGCCATTCCGGCATTGGCAGGCGGTATCAGCGTCCCGCTGGCGCTGTATATGGATTCGCCGTTCACCACCATCATGGTGATCGCGATTACCGCCAGCTCCATCTTCGCCGCACTGCCGAACTTCTGGACCTTACCGACGCAATTCCTGACTGGCGCATCTGCCGCCGCAGCCATTGCCTTGATCAATACCTTAGGAAACGTAGCGGGCTTCTCTGCGGGCTACATCACCGGCGCACTGCATGACGCCACCAACAGCTACGCCTTGCCGATGTTTGTGGTGGGTGGATTCATGCTGCTGTCAGCGTTCCTCATGCTGTTACTTAATCGCCGTCGCTCGCCGTCTCAGCCGACCTCTTTAGCTCAGGAGCATTAATATGACGTACCTGTTTAACCAACCTTCAGCCTTTGCCGCTGAGCTTATCGAAGGCTTTGTCGCCGCCAACGCCAATAAAGTCCGTCAGGTCGCCGGAGGCGTGGTGCGCAGCACCCGCAGCCAGCCGAATACGGTGGCGGTGATCGTGGGCGGCGGGTCCGGTCACTATCCGGCGTTCGCCGGGTTGGTAGGACAAGGTCTGGCGCACGGCGCGGCGATGGGCAACTTATTCGCGTCGCCGTCGGCGCAGCAGATCTACAACGTGGCGCGGGCGGCCCATAACGGCGCGGGCGTATTGCTGATGTTCGGTAACTACGCGGGCGATGTGCTGCACTTCGGCCAGGCCTGCGAGCGTCTGCGCGCGGAAGGCATTGCTTGTGACGTGCTGGCAGTAACCGACGATATCTCCAGCGCGGGTAAAGATGAGCTGGAAAAGCGTCGCGGTGTGGCAGGCGATCTCTGCGTGTTCAAAGCCGCCTGCGCTGCAGCTGAAGCGGGTCACGATTTATCACAGGTGTTACAGCTGGCACAGCACGCCAATCAACGCACGCGTACATTTGGCGTGGCGTTTTCCGGTTGCAGCTTGCCGGGTGCTTCGCATCCGCTGTTTGAAGTGGAAAAAGGGCGCATGGCGCTGGGACTCGGCATTCACGGCGAGCCGGGGATTAAAGAGACCGACATGCCGAGCGCGGATGAGCTGGCCGAAATCTTCGTGGAGCGTTTGCTCAATGAATTGCCAGCCGATATCCCGCAGGCCGAAGGTCAGCGCGTGGCGGTGATCCTCAACGGGCTGGGCTCGGTGAAATATGAAGAGCTGTTTGTCGTCTATCGTCGCGTCGCGCAACTGCTGGCGGCGGCTAAGCTGCAGGTGGTTGAGCCGGACGTCGGTGAGTTTGTCACCAGCTTCAATATGGCCGGTGCATCACTGACGCTGATGTGGCTGGACGATCAGCTGGAAACTTTGTGGCGTGCGCCGACCAATACGCCCGCTTACCGTAAAGGCAGCGTGTTGGTGGCCGAGCCGTTAAGCGCTGCTGAACGGGTTGAAAACACCGAAGAAGCCTTGCCATCAGCTACAGCCGAATCGCAAGAGAGCGCGAAACGAGTGCTGCAGCTGCTCGAAGCCGTGGCAGAAATGTTACAGCGTAACGCTGAGCGTCTTGGCGATATCGATGCGGTGGCCGGCGACGGCGATCACGGTATCGGCATGGAGCGCGGCGTGCTG
>NZ_DALYOQ010000126.1:0-3883 GCF_031974595.1 Pantoea sp. CTOTU46764
GTGGCTTGGCTTTGCACGTAAACGCGGATATCCAAAAGGCGAACGCATCCCTTATAAGCAGGCGGTGAAAATCTTCTTCGATGCGTTTTGGGGCCTGTTCACCATCTTCATCATTCTCGGCGGGATTCTTTCGGGCGTTTTCACTGCCTCAGAATCGGCGGCCATCGCCTGCATCTGGGCGTTCTTTGTCACCATGTTTATTTACCGTGATTTCAAATGGACGCAATTGCATATTCTGGTATTCCGCACCATCAAAACGGTAACCATTGTGATGGTGTTGATCGCCTTCGCTGCCGGTTTCGGTGCGGTGATGACCTTTATGCAATTACCGACCATCATTACCGAATCCTTTACCCAATTCTCCAGCAACAAGTATGTGATTTTGATGTGTATCAACCTGCTGTTGCTGGTGGTGGGAACGTTAATGGATATGGCGCCGCTGATCCTGATTCTGACCCCGGTACTGTTACCGGTAGCCACCGCGCTGGGCGTCGATCCGGTGCATTTCGGCATGATCATGCTAACCAACCTCGGCATCGGTTTAATTACGCCACCGGTTGGCACGGTATTATTTGTCGCCAGCGCAGTGAGCAAGCAAAAGATTGAGCAAGTGGTCAGCGCCATGCTGCCCTTCTATGGCATGTTGTTTATTGTGCTAATGTTAATTACCTATATTCCGGCGATATCGCTGTGGTTACCGCGTTTAATGGGCGTGATGTAAAAAGGTGCGCATGAATGCGCACCCTACGAAAAAAACACCGTAGGGTCGCCATTTATGGCGACCTCAATATATGTTCCGCAATAATCAGGTCGCCATAAATAGCGTTCCAAACACCTATTTATTTTTTTTAGCAAAGCTTAGTGCAATTCCTTGGTTCAACTCCCGTGTGCGGCATTCAATGATGAAAACCGCCCGTCGGGCTATTGATAAAAAAGGGAAACACCATGACTAAGCATTTTCACTTGCAGGCGTTGAGTTTGGCCCTGCTCTCAGGGATTTTTAGCGCCCACGCGGCAGACACGCCGGTTAAAGGCGGCACGCTGGTTTATCTCGAACAACAGGCGCATACCAACCTTTATCCCCCCGCCGGTGGCTTTTATCCCAATGGCGGAATTCTGAATCAAATCACCGATAAACTGACGTGGCAGAATCCAAAAACATTACAAGTTGAACCCTGGATTGCCGAAAGCTGGAGCAGCAACGCGGATAAAACCGAATATACCTTTAAAATTCGTCCCGGCGTCACCTTCTCCGATGGCACGCCCTTAGATGCCAATGCGGTAGCCAAAAACTTTGATACCTACGGTCTGGGAAATAAAGCCCAGCGCCTGCCGGTATCCGAAGTGATTAATAACTACGACCGCAGTGAAGTGATTGATCCTCAGACGGTGAAATTCTATTTTAAAAAACCGTCTCCCGGTTTTTTACAGGGCACCGCAACGATTGGCTCGGGCCTGGTTTCTCTCAGCACGCTGCAACGTAGCTTCGATCAACTCGGCGATGCGCGTCATATTATTGGTTCCGGTCCGTTTGTGGTCAGCGATGAAAAACTCGGGCGCGAAGTCGATTTAACCGCGCGCAAAGATTACCAATGGGGCCCGAAAAATCTCGCCCAGCAAGGTCCAGCCAATCTCGACGGCATTAAATTCATCGTCACGCCGGAAGACAGCGTGCGCATCGGCGCGCTGCTGGCCGGTCAGGCCGACTTTATTCGTCAGGTGCAAGCCTACGACGAAAAGCAGGCGCAGCAGCAAAACTTCCCGATTTACGCGGCGCCCACGCGTGGCGTCAACGACAGCATCAGCTTCCGCCCGGATAACCCGCTGGTCAGTGATGTGAAAGTACGTCAGGCGCTGCTGCACGCCACCAACGCGCAGCAAGTGGTGCAAACCCTGTTCTCACCAAACTATCCGCAGGCTACCTCGGTGATCGCCACTTCGGCGGCCGGTTACGTCAATCTGGCCGACAAGCTGAAATTCGATCCGGCGTTGTCGAAAAAACTGCTGGATGAAGCGGGCTGGAAACCGGGCAGCGACGGCATCCGCGAGAAGGATGGCAAGAAACTGGCGCTGACCATTTATGAATCGCTGCCGCAGCCGCAAAACAAAGAGGTGCTGCAGCTGGTGGCACAACAGTGGCGTCAGGTTGGCGTTGCGCTGGCGGTGAAAGCCGGTGATGCCGGCAGCCGCGTGCTGGATAACCTCGATCCGCTAAAAACCCCGCTAGTGGTATCCGAAGTGGGCCGCGCCGATCCTGACGTGGTGAAGAGCCAGTTCTATCCAACAAACCGCGATGCGCTGCTGCAGAAAGGCGGCTCCAGCGACAAAGTGCAAAACTTCCGCGACGACAAGCTCAACACGCTGTTGCTGGCTATCTCCTCGGAAGTCGATCCGGCGAAGCGTCTGGCGGTGACCGGCGATGCCCAGCGTTATCTGCTCGATCAGGCCTATGTGATTCCGATCTTCGAAGAACCGCAGGTGTTTGCCGGTGCGCCTTGGCTGAAAGGCGTGAATTTTGAAGCTGTGGGTCGTCCGTCGTTCTACGGCGCGTGGCTGGAAAAACACTAAGGCAGGTTAATGATGCAACGTTCACTGCTGCGAAGAGTGGGTCAAAGCGTTTTGGTGCTGTGGGCCGCGTTTACCCTGTCGTTCTTTCTGCTGCAGGTGCTGCCCGGCGATGCGGTGCTGATCAAGTTTCAGAATCCGGATCTGGGCCTCAGCCCGGATCAAATCGCCGAAATGCGACTGGCTTACGGCGCGGATAATCCGCTCTGGCAGCAGTACGTGCACACGCTGCTGGCGATGCTGCGCGGTGATTTTGGTTACTCGGTGCAGGCGGGCGTGCCGGTCAGCGAACAGCTGATCAGCAACCTGCCCGCCACGCTGCAACTGGCGCTGCTCGGCTTTGCGCTGGCAACGATTATCGCGTTCGCGCTGGCGGCGTTATCGCGTTTGCCAGCGCTGCGCCTCCTGCGTTCTGTGCTGCAATCGGTACCGGCGCTGTTTATCTCGCTGCCGACCTTCTGGCTCGGCATCGCGCTAATTCAGCTGTTCTCCTTCCAGCTGCGCTGGATTCCGGTGATCAATCCGTCGGCGCTGCAGGGTTTGATTCTGCCGGTGATTACCGTGGCGATCCCGATCTCCGCGCCGCTGGCGCAGATTCTGTTGCGCAGCATCGATCAGGTGTCAACCCAGCCGTTCGTGGCGGTGGCGCGCGCCAAAGGCGCCAGCGAAAGCCATGTGCTGTGGCATCACGTGATGCGCAATGCGCTGCTGCCGGTGCTGAACGTTGCCGGCTTGCTGCTTGGTGAACTGATCGCCGGGGCGCTGATTACCGAAACCGTGTTTGGCCTGAGCGGCGTCGGTCAGCTGACGCAGCAGGCGGTAAATAATCAGGACGTCGCAGTGTTGCAGGCGGTGGTGATGATTTCGGCGCTGGCGTTTGTGCTGATTAACCTGCTGGTCGATGCGCTGATGCCACTGTTCGATCCGCGTCTGCAATCCATTGCCGGAGGCCAACGATGAGCCTGGTCGACTACTCAACTGCACGACAAAAAATCAGCACACCGCGCGTGTTCAATATCCAGCCCGGATTATGGCTGGCGTGGGGGGTAATGCTGCTGGCGCTGCTGGCGGCGTTTGCGCCTGGCCTGTTTACCCATTTCAGCCCGACTGAAGGCGTGCCCGGCGCGCAGCGTCTGCCGCCGCAGGCCGCGTACTGGCTCGGCACCGATCAGCTAGGCCGCGATCTCTACACGCGCATTATCTATGGTTCGTCACAGTCGCTGTCGGCGGCGGTCGCAGCCGTGGCGATGGGGCTGATTGGCGGCACCACGCTCGGCGTGCTGGCAGGCGCGATTGGCGGGCGCACCGAGAACTGGCT
>NZ_DALYOQ010000127.1:0-3430 GCF_031974595.1 Pantoea sp. CTOTU46764
AACCGCTGACCTCTTGCATGCCATGCAAGCGCTCTCCCAGCTGAGCTATACCCCCGAACCGAAAAACTGCCGAGTAAACTCGACGGACGGGATAATATGAAACCGCCCCTTGAGTGTCAACGTCAAATTCTCGTTCTGTGTTTGATCGCTGAAAAAGGCGTCAACCCCGCGTCAGCATGGCTTTTTTTTCGACACGCCATCCCAAATCGCTTCTATTTATATGCGCTATCCAACAATGCTCACCAAACCCAACCTCAACCCAGCGTTAATTTAAGGTTAAAGATGTTAGGAGCGGTCTTGTTTTCGTTAAAAGTGCGTGTAAAACTTAGCGCGCTAATTAACCGGTCATCCTGCCAGGGTGTTCTCTCAATGACCGGCCAGCAACGTCCCCCATTAATCCATATAAGAAAAGTGAATTATGTCGCTGCATACACCTAAAGAGATCGCCCAACTGGCGATTCAAGCTGGCGTGACTAAAAGCCGCCTTCCCATCTCCACCTTGTTAATTCTTGGCTTTATGGCCGGTGCGTTTATCGCTACCGGTTTTTTGCTTGATCTGCATGTCATTAACCAACTGCCTGCTGAATGGGGCTCATTCGGCGTGCTGCTCGGCGCAGCGGTGTTCCCGGTTGGTTTGATCATGACGGTGCTGGCGGGCGGTGAGCTGCTGACCGGCAATATGATGACGATGCCCATCGCCTGGTTCGCGCGTCGCATCAGTGGCTTCAGCGTACTGCGTAACTGGTTTTGGGTGACCGTCGCTAATTTTATTGGCAGCGTTGCGGTAGCATGGTTTTTTGGTCACATGCTGGGCATGACCGAGGGCGATTACCTGAAGAAAACCGTGGCAATTGCGCACGCTAAAGTGAATGCCGATTTCCTGCACGCCTTTATTTCCGGGGTGGGCTGCAACTGGCTGGTGTGTCTGGCGGTGTGGCTCGCCTTCGCCAGTAAAGATGTGGTGGGTAAAATCTTCGGTATGTGGTTCCCGGTAATGGCGTTCGTGGCGATTGGCTTCCAGCACGTTGTCGCTAACATGTTTATTGTTCCGGCGGCGATTTTTGCCGGTCAGATGAGCTGGGCGGAATTTGCGCCAAACGTGATTGCGGTGTTCCTTGGTAACGGCGTGGGTGGTGCAATTTTTGTTGGTCTCACCTATTTCATCGCTTTCCGTCCGGAACAACCCGCAGTGAGCGAAGCACAATAACCGAATTTTGCCTTTTGTTGGAGTACAGAAGGCATTTTCTACCCAGGTTACTTTTCCCCGTTACGTTTTGTTGTAATATGTAGAACTAATGTATTTAACAGGGACTGCATCGTGAAAAAGGAATGGCTTACTCCCGAGGAGCTCGCGCTGGAAACGGGCTACAGTCGGCAAACGGTGAATAAATGGATCAAGCGTGAAAACTGGACAACCACGCCAAAGCCCGGTGTTCAGGGCGGTAAAGCGCGATTGATCCACATTGATGAGCGCGTAAAGAGCTTTGTTCAATCCACCCGCCACGCTAACGAACCCGCGGCTAATTACGGTGCACAACAAAATACGTTACCTGCGTTATTAATAAATTCTGTCCAGCAAATGACGGCAGCGGAGCAAGAGCAATTTGCGGCGTTGTTACTGCGGGAGGGAATTCGAGGCGTACTGGAACGTCTGGGGATTCAGGAAGCATAAATAAGCCGGAAGCAGATGCTTCCGGCTTTTTCATATTATGCGTTTGCTTCACGCTCAGCGATGAATGCCAGCGCTTTCTCAATACGCGCAACGCTGCGGCTGCGTCCAATCGCTTCTACCGTCACATCCAGCGCCGGTGACTGGCCTGAACCGGTCACCGCCACACGCAGTGGCATTCCAACTTTACCCATGCCCAGCTCCAGCTCATCTGCCGCAGACTGAATTGCATGATGTACATTCTCAGCGTTCCAGTTGCTGTCGCTGATGGCGCCCAGTTTGTCGCGTACCACTTCCAGCGGCTGACGCGCGACCGGACGCAGGTGCTTCTTCGCAGCGTCAGCATCAAAGGCTTCAAACTCTTCATAGAAGTAACGGCAAGATGCCGCGATCTCTACCAGAGTTTTGCAACGCTCGCCCAGCAAGGTAACCAGCTTGGCCAGTTCTGGACCAGTGCGGGTATCAATCTTCTGCTGCTCAATGTGCCATTGCAGCTGCGTAGCAACATATTCTGGCGGCAGCGTATTAATGTAGTGATGGTTCAGCCACTGCAATTTTTCAGTGTTGAAAGCACTGGCCGATTTGCTCACCGCATCCAGTGTGAACAGCTCTGCCATTTCCGGCACGCTGAAAATCTCCTGATCGCCATGTGACCAGCCGAGGCGCACCAGATAGTTGAGCAGCGCTTCCGGCAGATAACCGTCATCGCGATACTGCATCACACCGACAGCGCCATGACGCTTAGACAGCTTCTTACTGTCATCGCCAAGGATCATTGAGACGTGCGCATAGGTTGGCACTTCTGCACCGATCGCTTTCAGGATGTTGATCTGGCGTGGCGTGTTGTTGATATGGTCTTCACCACGAATCACGTGAGTGATGCCCATATCCCAGTCATCCACTACTACACAGAAGTTGTAGGTTGGCGAACCGTCGGTACGACGAATGATCAGATCATCCAGCTCCTGATTGCTGAATTCAATCGGGCCACGAATCTGATCGTCAAAGATGACAGAACCATCCTGCGGGTTGCGGAAGCGCACCACGCACGGCTCATCAGCAGCGTGATGTTCATGGCTGTCGCGGCAGCGGCCGTCGTAACGCGGCTTTTCGCCTTTTTCCATCTGCTCTTCACGCAGCGCATCAAGACGTTCTTTACTGCAGTAGCATTTATAGGCCGTGCCCGCTTCCAGCATGTCGTCGATCACCGCGTTGTAGCGATCAAAACGCTTGGTCTGATAATACGGACCTTCATCCCAGTTAAGGCTCAGCCAGTTCATGCCATCCATGATGGCTTCAATGGCTTCCGGTGTGGAACGCTCCAGATCGGTATCTTCGATACGCAGAACAAATTCGCCCTGGTTATGGCGAGCATAAAGCCAGGAGTAAAGAGCAGTACGAGCACCGCCTACGTGCAGATAGCCGGTTGGGCTGGGTGCGAAGCGAGTTTTGATTTTCATTCAGCATTGCCTTAAATGCGCAGGTTTCATTGTCTGGATGACAAAAAAACGGGTTAACGCGAAAAAACAGTGCGCACATTCTAGCAGGTGAGGCTGATTCCTCAATGATTGTCGCGGTGGCATCCCGGTTTGCTGTGCGCTTTTCTGCTAATAAAACCAGCACATTGGCGAAAAGCACCCCACGATGATTATTTTTAAAGCGAACGCACATTTAAGTTTTAAAAACCGTTGACTCACTTTGAAGGATCCCTATAATGCGACTCCACACAGCGGGGGTGATTAGCTCAGTTGGTAGAGCATC
>NZ_DALYOQ010000128.1:0-3393 GCF_031974595.1 Pantoea sp. CTOTU46764
TGCCGTCGAGGCAGATCAGGTCGCCCTGCTTGGTGATCACCAGCGGGTTGATCTCAACCATCGCCAGATCGCGCTCAAGGAACATGGTCGCCAGACCCATAAAGATTTTGGTGAACTGGCTAACTTGCTTACCGGTCAGGCCGAGTTTGAACGCCAACTCGCGGCCCTGATACGGCTGTGGACCCGCTAATGGATCCAGTGCCATCTTGTGGATCAAGTGTGGCGTTTCTTCTGCCACTTTCTCAATCTCAACACCGCCTTCAGTCGATGCCATGAAGATCACGCGACGAGTCGCACGGTCAACCACCGCACCCAGATACAGCTCCTGATCGATATCAGTCGCGGCTTCAACCAGAATCTGGTTTACCGGCTGACCGTGCGCATCAGTTTGATAGGTCACCAGACGCTTGCCCAGCCAATGCTCAGCAAAAGCACGAATGTCTTCTTTGCTGTTAACCACTTTCACGCCACCCGCTTTACCGCGGCCACCGGCATGAACCTGACATTTCACTACCCACGGACCAGCGCCGATTTTAGACGCGGCTTCTTCTGCTTCACGTGGCGTGGTGCAGGCGTAGCCTGTCGGTGCTGGCATGCCATAGCGTGCAAACAGCTGCTTCGCCTGGTATTCATGTAAATTCATGATGTTCTATCCATTCAGGTATGAGTTTGGGCGCGCCTTCACACCGCGCGCCCGGCGAAATTAGACGTCCAGCAGCAGGCGAGCTGGATCTTCCAGCATCTCTTTCACCGCGACCAGATAGCCAACGGATTCACGACCATCAATCAAACGGTGATCGTAAGAGAGCGCCAGATACATCATTGGCAGAATCACAACCTGACCATTGACCGCCATTGGGCGCTCTTTGATAGCGTGCATGCCCAGAATCGCGCTCTGCGGTGGGTTGATGATTGGCGTCGACATCAGCGAACCAAACACACCACCGTTGGTGATGGTGAAGTTACCGCCGGTCAGCTCTTCAACCGTCAACTTGCCGTCACGGCCTTTCACCGCCAGCTCTTTAATTTTCTTCTCAATGTCGGCCATGCTCAGCGCATCAACATCTTTCAGCACTGGCGTTACCAGACCACGCGGAGTAGAAACCGCAATGCTCACATCGAAATAGTTGTGGTAAACCACATCTTCGCCATCAATCGACGCGTTCACTTCCGGGAAGCGTTTCAGCGCTTCAACCACCGCTTTGATGTAGAAGGACATGAAGCCCAGACGCACGCCATGACGCTTCTCGAACGCATCGCCGTACTGCTTGCGCAGGTCCATGATTGGCTTCATGTTGATTTCGTTGAACGTGGTCAACATCGCGGTGCTGTTTTTCGCTTCCAGCAGACGCTCGGCAACACGCTTACGCAGACGCGTCATCGGTACGCGTTTTTCGCTGCGGTTAGCCACAGCGGCCTGCGGTGCAGCAGCAGCGGCTGGCGCTGGTGCGGCTTTGCCACTGTCGGCTTTCTTCGCCAGATGTTTTTCCACATCTTCACGCGTCAGACGGCCGCCAACGCCGGTGCCTTTGATCTGGCTGGCATCGAGGTTGTTTTCAGCAATCAGACGGCGAACCGCTGGGCTGAGCGCATCGTTGCTCTCTTCTTCCAGAGAAGCGGTCTGACGCTGTGCTGGTGTAGACTCTTTGCTTTCCGCTTTTGCCGCAGTCTCTTTCCCGCCGCTGTTGCCCTCTTTCAGACGGCCCAGAATCTGACGAGAAGTGACGGTAGCGCCTTCCTCTTCCAGCACGGCTTCCAGAATGCCGTCCGCTGAAGCAGGCACTTCCAGCACCACTTTGTCAGTTTCAATCTCTACCAGTACTTCATCGCGGCTCACGGAGTCGCCAGGTTTTTTGTGCCAGGTTGCAACCGTTGCGTCCGCTACGGATTCAGGCAAATCGGGAACGAGAATTTCTACGCTACTCATTTTCTTTCCTTTTTATTAACCAAGGTTCAGCGCGTCATTAACCAGGTCTTGCTGCTGTTTTTGATGTACGGACATGTAGCCCACGGCCGGTGAAGCAGAAGCCGGACGGCCTGCATAACGCAGTGACGCACCAAATGGAACCACTTCGCGGAAATGATGCTGACTGCAATACCATGCGCCCTGATTCAGCGGCTCTTCCTGACACCACACGAAATCCTGCACATGAGCATAGTTTTTCAATACGTCCTGCACGACTTTGTGCGGGAACGGATAGAGTTGTTCGATACGCACGATAGCCACGTCGGTCTGCTCGTTTTTACGACGCTGCTCCAGCAGATCGTAATAAACTTTGCCCGAACACAGTACGACGCGTTTAACCTGCTGCGGATCGAGATCGTCGATCTCACCAATCGCCGGCTGGAAGCTGCCGGTGGCCAACTCTTCCAGGCTGGAAATCGCCAGCGGATGACGCAGCAGTGATTTTGGTGACATGACGATCAGCGGACGGCGCATACCGCGCAGCGCCTGACGACGCAGCATGTGGTAAACCTGCGCTGGGGTTGAAGGCACGCACACCTGCATGTTCTGTTCAGCACAGAGTTGCAGATAACGCTCCAGACGCGCTGAGGAGTGCTCAGGACCCTGACCTTCATAACCGTGCGGCAGCAACATGACCAGACCACACATACGGCCCCATTTCTGCTCGCCGGAGCTGATGAACTGGTCGATCACTACCTGTGCGCCGTTGGCGAAATCGCCGAACTGCGCTTCCCAAATGGTCAGCACGCGCGGTTCTGCGGTGGCGTAACCGTATTCGAAGGCCAGTACCGCTTCTTCAGACAGCACGGAATCCCACACTTTGAACTGACCTTGACCGTTATGGACATGGTGCAGCGGCGTGTAGGTTGAGCCGTTGGACTGGTTGTGGATCACCGCATGACGGTGGAAGAAGGTACCGCGACCGGTATCTTCACCGGAAAGACGCACCGGAATCCCTTCGTCAACCAGCGTGGCGTAGGCGAGGTTTTCTGCACCGCCCCAATCGAACGCTTTGTTGCCTTCGGCCATCTCTTTGCGATCGTTGTAGATCTTGGCCACGCGAGACTGCACTTCTACCGATTCCGGTACGCTGCTGATGCGGCGCGCCAGTTCCTGCAGGCGTTTCAGTTCTACGGTTGCCGGGTAGCTTTCGTCCCACTCGTGGTTCAGATATGGCGACCAGGTGAATGAATGCAGGCTCATCGGACGCCATTCCGGCACCACGCATTCGCCTTCATCCAGCGCGTCGCGGTACAGGTTAACCATCTCGGTGGCATCTTCGGTGGTCGCAACACCTTCGCTTTCCAGCTGATCGGCGTAGATTTTACGCGGCGTTGGATGCTTTTTGATTTTCTGGTACATCAACGGCTGAGTTGCGCTTGGCTCGTCGGCTTCGTTGTGGCCGTGACGGCGGTAGCACACCAAAT